>NZ_JACDUS010000028.1 GCF_013761005.1 Desulfosalsimonas propionicica | reverse complement strand
GATTCATCCGGGAAATGCCGGGATGGATTCGTGAATAAAATATAATCGGAGCTTGAAGTACCAATTATCCCTGAATCCATATGCCTGACGTTTGAGTGTTTTGATTTTATTGTTCATCCCTTCAAGAGGGGCGGTAGAGATCCGATGATTAAAATAAGCAAGAAGTCCTTGTCTGTGTCGCTCTATGGTTTCAGCCAATTTGGTAAAATGCTTTATGCCTAAATCTTTGGCTTGAGAGATCCAATGATCCAGGAAATTCCGGCCACTTTTTTCATTATCGAAAGCCCAGAACATGCGGAGATCTTCTTTCAAAAGATAGGCCAGATAAAGGGGTTCATTGATTTCTGTTAAATGCATCAAGCGATCAAAGCCATTTTTTGAAAGATTTTCCATACCCTTGAGTAAAAGAAACCGGCTTCCCTTGATGCATTGACGCTCGGTGTCATAAAGATCCCGGGCAATATCCCTGCGGGTTTCATCAATGGCCTGATTGACCATGGCGACCACATGATAAGGGTCATGAACGATATCGACATCCGGGAACACTTCACGGACAGCTTTGATGTAAGCCGGGGACATGTCTATTGCCACTGCCGATAGCCGGGCCTTTTTTCGTTTGAGTTTGTACAAGAAAGGCAATACCGCCTCAGCGTCCTTGCCCTCATTGACAAAGAGGATTTCGCCGGTTTCGAGATCAAGAACCACGGTCATATACTGATGCCCTTTGCGTACAGAAAACTCATCGATGGCGATGTAGTGGACCTGGCCGAGCTTTCTTTTGCTGAGGCGATGCTCGAGGTGTTCTTTAAAGATCTCCTTGACCGTATCCCATCCGATGGAAAGAAGCTGGGCCACATGCTTGATTGGCGCAATTTCGCAAAGCTCGACAACATATCGCTCAAAGGATTTCATTCTCTGGCGTTTTCCTTTTGCAAAAGCAATGGGTTCTCGCAGGGTTTTGCCACATACGCTGCAATTTTGTTCGTGTCCATGCAAAACAACGCATTGATCGCGACTTCCGATAGGCAATGCGATAAAACATCTTTCAAACCGGCCGTCCATTGTCAAATGATGCCAATTTGCATTGCAGCCGGCGCAATAGCGTTCATCATGTTTTCTTTTTACATGGTGATATACGGCGCCATTTTTGTATTCAGTTTTCAAATGATCATAGCCTACAAGCCCCAAAGCATGATAAATAAAACTTGTCGTTGCCATGGCGGTTCTCCTTTTCCTTATGGTTTTGGTTGGCAATAAGGAAAATACCGCTGTGGCAACGATTATTCAATATCAGACACCGCACACCGCTCGGCTGCGGCGGCGCCCCTCCGACGAGCCTCTCTGTGGCGCCCATTCTCGGGCCGCCGCCGGTCCGACCGATGTGCTTGAGTCTTCGATCAACTATCTGGGAATTTCAGTCTATCCCGGCATCTACCGGATGACCC
>NZ_JACDUS010000027.1 GCF_013761005.1 Desulfosalsimonas propionicica | reverse complement strand
TTTAACTCAACTTTCTGAGGAGCTAAATTCAGTTTAAACTTCTGAAATTAAGCTCGATTTGTCACTTGAAAAGCCGAAAAATATGATTGCAGCCCCCATTACCGCATCCATGATGGCCTGGACAGCTTTTTTCGACATCGCCCCGGTTTTTTGTATCAGGGCTTTGGCCATCTGGATGATCCGTTGCAAAGCATCGATAAATTTGAGATTTTCAAGCTCCTTGTTGCAAGTCCTGAATAAGTCGCCAAAAGATCTATGATCAACCTGCTGCCGCTGGAACCAGGTCAGGATATTGTACCGCGCAAAGACCATGGATGTATGCCCGATCAGGCCGTCAAAATCCCTGAGCTGGATTTCCTTGACCATGTTGAGATGCTGCTTGCACATTTTGAAAAAAACCTCAATATCCCATCGTTTGCCGTACAGCCGAATGATTTCTTCATCGGCTATGGCTGTATCAGTGCAAAGAAGTGCAAGCCAGCCCCGTTTTTTGTCGCCCGGGACAAAAATAACTCTGGCATCTTTGCCATCGGGCATTTTGACAACAACACTGGCCTTAACCCTGGCTTTGCCGCGCTTTTTGCTGAGTTTGCCGTATAAGTCCCGGAGCCGGAGTTTCTGTCCTTTGTATTCATAGCGCCAGTTGGGATGATCCTTGAGCATGCAGATGATGCCCATATGCTGGCGAAGAGAAGAAACTATGGAGGGCGCTGAAAACCAACTGTCCATCAGGAGATATTTTGCGCGGATTCCGGCATTAAGAGCTCTTTTGACCATGGGTTCAAGAAGGTCCGTGGATTTTGTTATGGCTTCCTGCCGGCGCCGGTATCCGCAGGTTCTTTTATCCAGGGACTTGGTGATCCCATTGTATCGGTTTCTTTCGTTGGGTGAAGACAGAAGGGCAAAATCCAGACCCAGAAAACTGTTGCCGTCAGACCATCCAAGGGTCAGCAATCGGAAGCCTTTCAGGTATTTTCTGGAATTGTGGTCAAAGACCCTGGACAGCAGCTCCACTTTTTTGGATCGATTGCGGGAGTACAGGGAATCATCGAAAATCAACACTTCCTCTTTTGATGGTTTGTCCAGCAGACTTCGGATCAGTAGATGGATTTTAACGGCCAGCAGCAAGGTAAAGCGTCTCCAGTTATATACTGGTGAATTCAGGAAGTTGTAAACCGCATCCTTGCCAACCCGGATGCTTTGGTCCTTGACTACGCTTTGGAAAAAATTCTTACCGGTAAAGGATAGGTTAAAAACAACGGTAAAAATGGCCAAAGGCCCGGCACCCTTGGTTTTGGTGATTCCTGCAGCGTTGAGCAAGCTGCCGATTTTAAATTCAGAAAAGATATTTGCAAGGATGCCTAATTTTTCAGTGCTTACTGTTTGATTTTCAAGTGTATTTTGTGTATGTTTCATTTTGACGGGCTTCCTTTTTTTGTCTTTTTTTGTGTGGTGCAATAAAAGTATCAAAAAAAGCGAAGCCCGTCAATACTAATAATAATATCAGTAAGTTGAATTTTAATATCGGCTAAATTTCATCCCCGAAAGTTGAG
>NZ_JACDUS010000026.1 GCF_013761005.1 Desulfosalsimonas propionicica | reverse complement strand
GGGACTCCTGAATAAAAATAAATATTTGATTTTATTATATTAGTATGCTATAGTACAAAATATAAATCCAAGCATATTCGGCACTACACCTTCAAAACCTTGCACCTATAGCGTGACCAAACATGTATCGAGACAACCAGAAGCAGTTGAAGTTTGAGGATTTCTACCTGCCTTTCGGCGGCAGGCTCAGAAGCGACAACCGCTGGGTCAAGCTTGCCAAGCTCATCCCCTGGCACGAATTTGAAGAACTCTATGCCAGCAGCCTTGCCGGCACCGGTATGGGTGCGCCTGCCATGTCGGTGAGAGTGGCCCTGGGCGCCTTGATTATCAAGGAACGGCTTGGCACCTCGGATGAAGAAACCGTGGAGCAGATCCGGGAGAACCCCTATCTGCAGTACTTTCTGGGATTGGAAGAATACGGCGAAGAAGCTCCTTTTCATCCGACCATGTTCGTGCACTTCAGAAAACGCCTGGGCAAGGAGGCGCTGAGAGCAATCAATGATCGCATCTCCACCAAAGCCATGAGCAGCGGGGAAAAGCCCAAACAGAAAGGCAAAAAGCTTTCGGGCAAAGATGATGACCAAGGACCGCCTTCGGGCACAAGCCAGGGCGGCAACCAGGGCAAACTGCTCCTGGACGCCTCTTGTGCTCCGGCCGACATCACCTACCCCACTGACCTGAAAATCGTCAATGAGGCCCGGGAAAAAAGCGAAGAAATCATTGATGCACTGCATGAACCCGCAAAAGGAAAAAAGAGAAAACCCCGAACCTACCGGCAAAAAGCCAGAAAACAGTTTTTGGCGGCTGCCAAGAAGAAAAAACTCTCCAAACGCCAGCGCCGGCAGGTCATGCGCCAGCAGCTGGGATATCTGGCCCGCAACCTCAAAACCATCTCCAGCTTGGCTAATCAACACGGGCTTGGCCTTCTGGACCGAAGACAATATAAAAACCTGCTGGTCATCGAAGAGGTCCGGCGTCAGCAGAAATCCATGTTTGAAAACAAAGCCAACCGCATCGAAGACCGCATTGTCAGCATCTCCCAGCCCCATGTCCGGCCTATCAAGCGGGGCAAGGCAGGTGCTTCCACCGAGTTTGGCGCCAAGATATCTGTGAGCGTGATCAACGGATACGGTTTTGTGGATCGGCTCAGCTGGGACAGCTACAACGAGAGCGGGGATCTGATAGCCCAGGTCAAAAAATACCGCCAACTGTTTGGATGCTGGCCGGAATCGGTGCACGCAGACAAGATATACCGGAATCAGGAGAATCGGCGATTCTGCAAAAAACATGGTATCCGGCTTTCTGGGCCGCCCCTGGGAAGGCCGCCCAAGGATGCGCAAATCAGCAGAGAGATCCGAAAGCAGGTCTACCAGGATGAGGTGGAACGCAATGCGGTTGAAGGCAAGTTCGGCCAGGCAAAACGCCGCTTCGGCCTCGGCCGGGTGATGTGCAAACTGGCAAGCACTGCCGAAACCGCTGTGCTGATAACCTTCCTGGTGATGAACCTGGAAAGATGGCTGAAGGCCATTCTTTTTTGGCTTTTTTATAATCTGCTTATCCTGAGTCAAATTGGAAGCCCTCTCCAGGGTCGGCCGGGGTTATGCACAGAAATTTGAAGCAAGTTTTTCAGGAAGCCCTA
>NZ_JACDUS010000025.1 GCF_013761005.1 Desulfosalsimonas propionicica | reverse complement strand
TTCTCGGGCCGCCGCCGGTCCGACCGATGTGCTTGAGTCTTCGATCAACTATCTGGGAATTTCAGTCTATCCCGGCATCTACCGGATGACCCAAATATGTCCTGCAGCGTTAATATCTTGGCTTCTATCGTTAGATTTCCAATGTTTTGTTAGTTAAACTGAATCATTTTGAAGCCGGAAAGCAGCCGGGGAAAAACCGAGATCCCAGGATGTCTGGGGTAAAACGACTTGCCGTCTTTCATTCAAGAGGAAAATAAGAATTTTCAAAATTTGAATCACTCCAGTTAGGGCGGAAGATGTTTCACGTTGGGTCAACATGCTAAAGGGATCAACAATGAAAAAAATATTACTGATTTACATTGTTTTTATGAGCTGTACAGGAGGTGGCATTTGTCAGGCGGAAAAAATGAAACAACTAGTGCTCACCGGCCCTCCGGTAGCAGAGACCTATCCCCTTTACTGCATGCAGGAGTTTGAACAGCTTAACAACATCGCGGATGAAATAAAATTTGTCCCCTGGGACAGCACTGACCAACTCAGGGCAATGATTGTGGCCGGGCAGGTGGATTATGCAATTCTGACAACAGCATCTGCGGCAAAATTTTATAACAAAGGTGTGCCAATACGGATTGTGGATGTCTTATATCCCTCCAGCCTTGGGGTTGTTTCGGCAGATCCGGACATTGAGAGCATCAGGGATCTCAAAGGCACGGAGGTGGTATTGCCGTTTCGCCCCGGGGATATGCCGGAAGTCATCTTCTCTGTTTTGATGTCCGGCCAGGGTCTTGTTCAAGGCAGCGATATTCGTCTCAGATATGTGGGCTCACCAATGATGGCTGTCCAACTGATGTTGCTGGGCCGCGCAAAAAATGCTTTTTTGTCTGAGCCGGCGATTTCCATGGCAGTTTACAGGTCCCGTTTGATTGAAGGAAAATCGCCGGCTCCATTGCTGCGCAAAAGCATAGACATACAACATGAATGGAGTGAGGTTTATCCTGAGCATCCTTTTATTCCATTGGTGGCTATCGCAGCTGTGGGCAATAAAGCGGCAATGCCGGAAGTTGTTAGGCCTTTTCGCAAGGCATACAGGGCAAATGCATCCTGGTGCCTGAAGCATCCGGTTGAAACAGCAAAGCAGTTTTCGGTGCTTTTCCCCGGCCTGTGCGAAAAAGCCGTTTCGGAAAACATCAAAGCAACCTGCTACCGGATTGAACCGGCCGCGGAGGCCAGAGGAGAAATAAACTTTTTCTTAAACATTGTAAAAGCAAAAAATCCTGCCTGTATTGGCGGCAAGATCCCTGATGAAAATGTGATCTGGAAGCCGTGAAAATGAAAACATACACTTACAGCGCTTTGCAATTTTACAAAAAACCCCCTGGCGCTTTGTATTCAGCTTTCGGCGTTTTGTTGCTGATCTTTTTCTGGCAGTTGGCTTCTGGGCATATGTCCGGACTGGTTATCGCTCCGCCTGCAGATACCTTAAGGGCGCTGTACAGAATACTGTCCAGGACCGATTTTCTGTCTTCTCATTTTCTGGTTAGCATCCAGCGCCTGTTTTTGGGGATTGCTTTCGGAGTGGCAGCCGGCTTTGGGCTCGGCATTCCTGCTGGTCTCAGCAGGCCTTTTCGCCTGATGCTTGAACCTTTTCGCTGGGTCCTGATGAGCATACCGGCCGTTGTCGTTATCATGGTGGCCCTGCTTTGGTTTGGAATGGGTTCAGCCATGGTTGTTTTTATTACATCATTGCTTCTTTCCCCGGTTGTCTATGTTAGCACAATAGAGGGAATGCATTCCGTAGATCGGGACCTGGTTGAGATGGCTGAGATATATCGGTTTTCATTGTGGATGAAAATCCGTGACATCTACCTGATGTCCATTGCTGTGCCTCTTGCTTCCGGCATGGCAATTGTGATCGGAAATGGTATTAGAATCGTTGTGCTGGCGGAGGTGCTGGGGGCACACGAAGGGCTTGGGTATATTTTGTCCTCAGCCCGCACAAATCTCGATATTGCAGAGCTTTATGCCCTTGTTCTGCTTAGCCTTTTGATTGTTGGAATAACAGATTTTTGCATGCTTAAACCCGTGCTGAACAAAATCATGCGGTGGAGAGGCAGGAATAATGATTGAATTTTGCAATGTAGCAAAAGATTTTCAAAATTTTAGTGTATTAAAAAATATTACGTTCTCTGTCTCCAAAGGAGAAGTGGTAGGGATAGCCGGTAAAAGCGGGGCTGGCAAATCGACTATACTCAAGCTGGTCTCAGGAATTTTGCAGCCCACCAAAGGCAGCGTCGCAACCAAAGCCTTCCGTTTGGGCTATGTTTTTCAAAAGCCCCGGTTGCTTGCATGGAAAACAGCGTTGGACAATGCAATCCTTCCTTTGCGTGCCATGGGAGTGGCCCGGAGGGAAGCCATGGCCACAGGCAAAGACCTCATGGATTATCTCGGACTGCAAGGATTTGATAATACCTATCCTGCACAACTTTCAGGTGGCATGTGCCAGCGTGTCGCTATCGCCAGGGCATTGCTTACAAAACCGGACCTCCTGCTTATGGACGAGCCGTTCAATGGTATGGATTCGATTTTGAAAGACAATATTTTTCAATTACTTGAAAAGAAAATAATTCAATACGATGCAACTGTACTCTATGTTTCCCATAACACGGATGAGCTTTCAAGGCTGTCCTCGCGCGTCATTTATCTTGAAAAAGGTCGTTTGCTATAAGCGCAACACTATATTTCTGTCTGGTCCAACCGGCTGCGGGCTCCACTCCCGGTTTATTTCATTCTTTTTGCCTGCCCCACATCTTGCGTTTCCGCATCATTCACGGGAATTTGAATTTCACGGAGAATACGTCCTGCCTGAACTGAGTGATTTGAAGCCCTCGTTTTCGGTCTGAGAAACATTTCACAGGCAATATGTCCGGTGTCGCTAATATTTTGGCTTGTATCGTTAGATTCTTGACATTTTATTAGATAAGTTGAACTTGAATTCAATTTTCAAAAATAAGGCACAACCCGGAAAACAGGAGGAGCTTTTTTATGAAAAAAGATCCGGTTATTTTATTGGCTCTGTATGTTTTTTTTATTATTGCTTTGATTTTTACTGAACAGAAATGGGCCTTTGCCGGCAGTAGCGGAATAGAGCAGACCTCGGCAGAGGCCTTTGAGCCGCAGCAAGACAGCCCGGCCATTGCCGCAGAAGAGGAGCCCGGGATACACGAACTTGGCGCCGTGACGGTGACCGCCCGGAAAAGAGAAGAAGACGCCCAGGATGTGCCCTTTGGCAGTTCTGTATTTTCGGAGATTCGGCTTGAAGATGCCGATATCAGAGATGTCAATGAACTGACCCGTTTTTCCCCAAACGTATATATGAAACACAGCACTGCCGGCAATATTATCGTATTTCGGGGGGTTTCCACCTACGATACCTCCATCTCCAGCCCTGCTGGTTTTTATGTCGATGGTGTCTATTATCCGCTTTCTTTTATGCACAATCCTGATTTTTTTGACATTGAACGCATCGAGGTCCTCAAGGGGCCCCAGGGGACCCTTTATGGCAGAAACAGCGAATCAGGGGTTGTCAACATTATCACCAAACAACCGGGTAACCATTTCAGGGCCAGGGTATTTGGTGAATACGGAGCTTATGATGCCTCCGGCAACAATCCCGATTCTTTCCGGACGGGTGGAACAGTCAGCGGGCCGGTGCAAAAAGACAAATTGTATATGGGGCTTAGCTGGCAGAGGGAAGACTCGGATGGCTTCATGGAAAATGTATACAAGAACACAGACGATGCGGGCAGGACAGACCATAACAACGGAAGGGCCACGCTTCGATGGACTCCTTCCGAAGTGTGGGACGTATCCTTGATCACTGATTTTATGGATCAGGATGATGGAAAGGGTTTCCATCGGTTTTTTACCGGGCCATATCAAACAGACCGTTATGAAATCGCCTACGACGGAAAGAATTTCTGGGAAAATGAAGGCAACGGCCAGGCTTTGCAGGCACAATACGAAGGAAAAAGTTTTAATTTATTCTCGGTGACAGGCAGAAGGTATTATGAAAGCAAAAGAGGATCTGATTTTGACTGCACTTCTGTGCCGCTTGGCAATAATGTTTTTATCTTTGAAGATACTCTTTTGAGCCAGGAAGTCCGAATTTCTTCCCCTCAGGACAACGGGCCTTTTCAGTGGCTTTTTGGCCTATACGCCTTTAACGAAGACATCGATGTTGACTTTGAGATGCAAAGAACAAACCAGAATATGCAGCAGATACGCAGAACCGAGATGGATATCAGCGGCCGGGCGGTTTTCGGTCAGGGC
>NZ_JACDUS010000024.1:2153-4113 GCF_013761005.1 Desulfosalsimonas propionicica | reverse complement strand
CTCAGGAAGCCAGTTCCATCACCTTCAAGGGCACACCTTCTCCCGAAGTTACGGTGTCATTTTGCCGAGTTCCTTAACCAGGGTTCTCTCAAGCGCCTTGGGATACTCTCCCTGCCCACCTGTGTCGGTTTGCGGTACGATCACCCAACAGTCTCGCTAGAGGCTTTTCTTGGCAGCATGGGATCAGTCAGTTTACGGGGAAAACCCCTCCAGATCACCTCTCGGCGTTATACAGGGAAACGGATTTGCCTGTCTCCCCCGCCTACCGGCTTCTACCGCCTGTTCCATCAGACGGATGACCTACCCTTCTGCGTCCCCCCATCACTCAAACGACTGCCAGGTGGTACAGGAATATTAACCTGTTTTCCATCACCTACGCCTTTCGGCCTCGGCTTAGGGATCGACTAACCCTGAGCAGATTAGCTTTACTCAGGAAACCTTGGGCTTACGGCGAGCGGGCTTCTCACCCGCTTTATCGCTACTCATGTCAGCATGGGCTCTTGTCTACAGTCCAGCCGTTCTCGTCGATCGACCTTCTGCCCGTAGACAATGCTCCCCTACCATCGAAATAATTTTCGATCCGTGGCTTCGGTAGTGTGCTTTAGCCCCGTTACATTTTCGGCGCAGGCTCACTTGACCAGTGAGCTGTTACGCTTTCTTTAAAGGATGGCTGCTTCTAAGCCAACCTCCTGGTTGTCTGTGCATTCCCACATCCTTTCCCACTTAGCACACATTTGGGGACCTTAGCCGACGGTCTGGGCTGTTTCCCTCTCGACCACGAAACTTAGCTCCCGTAGTCTGACTCCCGCAATAAATGTCAACGGTATTCGGAGTTTGATTAGGGTTGGTAACCTGGTGGGGCCCCTAACCTATTCAGTGCTCTACCCCCGTTGCAGAGTTTGCGAGGCTATACCTAAATATATTTCGGGGAGAACCAGCTATTTCCGGGTTTGTTTGGCCTTTCACCCCTATCCACAGCTCATCCGAGCAGTTTTCAACCTGCAACGGTTCGGGCCTCCACGTGATTTTACTCACGCTTCACCCTGGCCATGGATAGCTCACCCGGTTTCGGGTCTACTCCGTACAACTATTGCGCCCTGTTCAGACTCGCTTTCGCTTCGGCTACACCTCTTATACGGCTTAACCTCGCTGCACAGAGTAACTCGCTGACTCATTATGCAAAAGGCACGCGGTCACACTGGGACCGAAATCCCATAGTGCTCCCACTGCTTGTAAGCAGACGGTTTCAGGTACTATTTCACTCCCCTCACAGGGGTACTTTTCACCTTTCCCTCACGGTACTGGTTCACTATCGGTCGCCAGGTCGTATTTAGCCTTGGAAGATGGTCCTCCCGGATTCAGACAGGGTTCCTCGTGTCCCGTCCTACTCAGGTGCCGCCTGTGCCGCTGTTCGATTTCAGATACCGGACTTTCACCGTCTATGGTCAGGCTTTCCAGCCTGTTCTCCTATCTAATCACGGATCACGTTATGGCGGTCCTACAACCCCGCACTCTCCGAAGAAAGTACGGTTTGGGCTATTTCCCGTTCGCTCGCCGCTACTTGGGAAATCTCAATTGATTTCTTTTCCTGAGGGTACGTGAGATGTTTCAGTTCCCCTCGTTAGCTCCGTATGCCTATTTTATTCAGCATACGGTGACACGGTATTGGCCGTGCCGGGTTTCCCCATTCGGAAATCCCCGGATCAAAGGATGTTTAGCTCCTCCCCGAGGCTTATCGCAGCTGGCCACGTCCTTCATCGCCGCCTGGCGCCTAGGCATCCACCGTCTGCCCTTAGTAGCTTAACCACAATATACTTTGGGCTGAACGCTTTGATGCGTCTACATTACATATCTTCTCTAATTGTCAAAGAGCATGTCAGCTCGCGCTGACAGTGTTAAGTGTTAAGTTTTAAGTTTTAAGATAAAAAAGGATTTATTCTTTGTAAGACTTAAAACTTGA
>NZ_JACDUS010000023.1 GCF_013761005.1 Desulfosalsimonas propionicica | reverse complement strand
GTCAGGCATATGGATTCAGGGATAATTGGTACTTCAAGCTCCGATTATATTTTATTCACGAATCCATCCCGGCATTTCCCGGATGAATCATTTTTTTCTATCCCGGCTTTGCGCAACCTGGTGGAAAGCAATGCAGCCGGTTTTCCAAAATGGCCTATGCGTTTTTCCAGGTTATTTTTATGCAAACGCAGATCATCGTCGGATATCAACTTCAGTTCCGGCAAAGATGTCCCGGCATTATCAGATTTCATTTTTTCTTTTATTACTTTTGAAATGGTTGAATATGGAATATTTCCTTTCAAATCTCTCGTAAGCATATAACGCGTTTTGGCATCGCCCGTAGACCTTGTCAATTGTTGAAAAGCCTGCCATTTCAAATCCAATAATTGCTCTGAGCGAAGATGAGAAAGACAAAGCCTGAAGTTTTTGTCTTTGGAATCATCATGACGGCGGCGGCTGCTGGTGTCGTCTTTTTTCATGCTGTCTATGCATTTTTGTATTTCGTTACGGACGTCCTTTCCGTTTTCAGCAACAGAAGCCTTTAGAAACGATCTGTCGATTAAAAAATCAGGATTTTCATCCAGAGAATCGAAATACTTTTGCCTGGTTTCACGTGTTCCGCATCGCAAGGTGTAAAGAAAGTTTAAATTCCCATGATAGAATTTTTGACCTTTTGCGGGAAATTTTACAAAAGCGTCAAAACCAGGACGATCCAGACCTGTGGCGATCAGAAGGAGACACTTTCTGTATTTATCATCTATGCTTATGTTTTCAATAAGCATATTAAAATAAGGATCGGGAGAAGGGGCATGCGCCAATACAGACGCAATTCTGTAGTCATATGAACTGTAACCGTTCTCATATGCCCAATTTAGAAATGCTTCCTTATTTACCTGTAGCGATTGACAGAGCAAACCGGGCAATGTCGGTGAGCCCAGAATATTGTTGGTGCCGGCAATATAATTCAGGCGGGAGCCTGTCTTGGGGAACTCAGAGAAGACCTGATTTAACTGTTTTTGAATATCCGGCGGTTCAGTAATGAACAATTGTTTTAAATAAGCCTCGACCGGCCTTCGTCTACCGTCACAAGCCAGCGCCATTTGGAACAATTCAAGAGGGATCCCGGATATATCGCTATATTCTGAGGAAAGAAGAAGCGATTTGGCAAAATTAACTTTTTCCGGATCTGAAGAACGGAGATAACGCCTTATCAGCTCAACAGCCGCCGGATCCCCCAAAGCCAGCCCTGCCATCAAAACAGAGCCTTTTCTCCTCTTGTCAGGCAGGTCATAATGAATATTTTTTGATTTAAAACGCTTTTCTGGTAAAGGATCGCAAAATCTTATCAGCAGCGGCGCCAGGGTTGGCTCCGAAGCTCCTTTTTCCGGTTCTTTCATCAGCCAGTCCAAGACTGCCTCGTTGGCGTATCTGGCAAGCATATGCCCTGCATTGGTTTGCAGGACCATCAGCAAATAACTGGTTGCTCTCAGATCCTCATCGGCGGCGGTTAATAAGCCGGCAAACAGTTTTTCCAAATAAGGGTCAGGATGATCAGCGGCTTTTTGGATTAAATTTTCAATTATTGTTGGATGTTCATTCTCATTCGTCGGGTGTTGCTGAACTGCCGTGGCAGGATTTTGGGACAGAAACAGCACCTGAACCATTAAAATCAGAACCCCAGCCTTACAATATTGCATACCGCCTCCAGATCATCTATCTTCGTTTAACGATCCTTTGTACTGCAAACGTCTCGTCATCGTTCGTTTCGCGCGATTGGCCTGGAATGCTATCTTATAAATGATACGGCCCACCTGTCTCCCGCCTTGTTCATATGAACTTTAATGTAATGATCTTTAAGATTTTCTTTTTTTAATAGCAATGGGATAGTCAATTTTGGTTTATTGGCGATGATTTTCTCATACATTTTCTTGTCAATCATATGATAGGCGATTGAAGGGTCATAACCCGCAAAATAATTGTGTTGAAACAGGAACATTTCTTTGATTTCATTCTGATTGACGTTTCGGTTTCTGGTTTCCATGTACGCAATGTATTCATCAAACCTGTTGTCCCGTATCAGTTTCATTGCTTTTAACGCATCCTGAACAGAGGGGTGCGCGCGGATTTGTTTTCTTTGCCTCTTGTCGAGGTACTGTGGGGTAAGCTCTGGCCCTTCGCATTTGGCTTGTGCCTGGCGGTTTTCTTTGGCTATCTTGCTCAGGGCTTTGAACTGTTTTTTATCTATAATAGTATCCGGCACCACAAAGGATTTTGCGCTATAGTTGCCTGTAAAGCTGTCAATCTTTTGACCGGTTATGGTTGCAACATAGTCAATGGTGTCGAATAGATCCCTGCTGGCACAATAATAACTGCCCTGGCATTCGCAGTTGGACTTCAATTGGTAGGTGAAGTTCCACATGGGAAAATGAAATATGGGGATATCCTGTTTGATGTTACCCTTGATTTTACTTTTTGAATGAGTGCTCGATACCAGCAAAGCTTTAATATCCTTTGCTCCCGCCCCCCCGATGACCCAGTTAACGGGATGAGCGGAAGCCAGAATCAGAAATACGGGCTTGCCGGCGTTTTTGATGTCCAGGGTTATTGCATTATCGCCGCTTTTGCTCCTGTATACACCCACGTATGCGGTATGAACCTTCCTGGGTAATATGTTTCCCAATTGTTCTCTCAGTTCTTCATAGGCGAGCAACGTCTGAGGTTCGGTTAAGGAAAAAGAAAAACCGTAGGTATGCCAATTATTAACGTGCTCGATTTCAACCTTATGCAAACCTTTTTGCAATGAAATCGTTTTGCCGTTGACCACTTTGTCATCAATCAGCACCCTGGTGGCAGAGTGACCGGAATCAATATTGATTTCCATCTCCTCTTCTTTTTCCAGATTGATATTGCCAATCCAGAAAGCACCGAAATTTTCGGGAATTATCCCATGATCATCTACACTGGCTGTTCCGGTACTGTTTCTCTTTGTGCTTGTGCTGCTTATCGAGACATCCTCTACAATACCGCTGAATTTTGGCAGCCCGGAATTGAAGATATCAAAATAGTAGGCCCTGAAGGCACCGGTTGGGATATCTTCTGTTGCTCCAAGGGGTTCAGCCCAGGATTTTCGTTGAACTTCAGGTTTAATCGGTCTGGTCTGTGTGAATTCTGAGGAGCTGTTCGAATCAATAAATTTTGTTGTAACCGGATTAAAAACAATATCAATTTTATCCGGATATTCAATAAATATATTATAATCCGGTGATACATCAGCAAAACCGATCTGTCGGTATTTTTCCCGCTCAAGTACAATTCCGGGTACGGCGACTGTATCGGTTTCTCTTACTCCACTGAAACCCGCCGGCAATTTTCCGGTCAGGGCAAGAATTTGCAGGGCAGCGCTTTTGAAGGTATTGTCTATGTTTCTTTTTCCGCGCACAGGAATGAACTGAGCCGTTTTGGCCAAATTGAAGAAATGGTAGACAGGTACATGCGAAGGGAGGTTTTTAATGGATCCGGCGCTGTTTTTCGCAGAGGTTACAACTGCAGCCAGTCTGTCAGTGTCGCTGTTTCTGAAATCCCAGACAACCTGTTGATTTGAAGTTAAAAACAGTACAACCGGTTTGCCCAAATCATGCAGGCGGATATCCACTCTGCGATCCGGTGATTTACTTTTCTCTACCCCACAATAGATCGAATCAAAATTACCCAACCTTCTCAGAAGGGTTGCCAGTTGGTCATATTTCAGGTCTTTGGCATTATCTGTGATCGAAACATCGAATTTTGCGGGCCTGGAATCTTCTTCGGGGTATGCCACAAACATAACCTCGTGTCTGCCCGGCTTAAACGTATACTGATAAACGTTTTCACGGGAATTTTTCCCACGCCAGACCGACTTGCCGTCTATTATCAGTTCGGCCCTTACTCCCTTGTGCGAAATTTTAAATGATTTATCCGTTGTTTTCGAGACATCAACGTATCCTTTCCAGGTACCTTTGATAAAAGCTCCATCAAGGGAAGGTTCTTTTACAATCCGGGTTCTGGTAACCGGATTATTCTGCTGTTGAACAACCAGGGATTCAACAAACGAGTTCACCGCATATTTGTCAGTCCGGCCGGGACCGGGGCTTTCCGAAGTGCTTATTGAATCGTTTCTTTTGGGGGCATCTTTGGCCCTGGCCTGGAAAAAATCGGGTATAATAATGCTGCTGAAACCGTATTCAGTAAACGCATAGTCGGCATTTTTCCCGATAAATGCCTGAATATCATAAGAACTCTTATGCGCATTTTTACTCGCCGGTAATTGATAAACAGGGGCAGGGGAGGTGATTGCAACTGTGCTTCCCGGTGAACGCCCCCGGAGAGCAATTCCGACTATTTTTGCATTCTGAGGATTGTTGATCACCCAGTTAACGGCCCGGAAGCTATTTAAAAAAATAAAAATCGGTTCCGGGGATCCGGGAAGTGTAACCAGAATTTCGTTGTAATTCTCTCCGGGATTCCTCGAACTCGCTTCATAGGCCCCCAGGTAGATGCTTTTCGTCGAGTTAAAATCAATACCTTTGAAGACCTCAACGGCTGTAGACTTGTCCAGTTTTTGATAATCAGTGAAGGAAACGTTGAAAGAAGTTGTGTGCCAATGGTTATGTAATTCAATTCTTATTTTGTTATCGCCCTTGTTCAGGCTGAACTGGACTATTTTGGAAACGTCGTTCCATTTTTCCAATAGCTTGTCATTGAGGTAAAAGGACACATCACTTTTTGAGACATCAAAATGGGCTTTGACCGATTGTCCTTCGCTGTCAGCACTGATAACCCCCTCCCAAACGCCATAGAAATTGTAGGAATTTATTCCGTTAAAGTCAGAATAGCTGAAATTTATGGAAGGTCTCTTGACCGACTCTGTGAACTGGAGCTTGGAGACCACATCTTTTATTGTGCCGTCGTTTTTCCTGCCGGGATTTCTCCCGTCATTTTCGGTATAATAGTGTGCTTTAAAGGAACTGATTCTTACATCTTTCTGATTATCAGAAAGTGCATTTGCCGGAGACATAAAACTGGCAGCAATGATAAATATAAAGACTGAGATTATTGAGAGCCTGCCTGAAAAGCAAGCAGGAAAATACTTGCGGCTTTTAGTCATGATTTCCTCGTGTGTTATAGTGAAAAATCAGTTATTTTGTAAAATTTCGATAAGGAAAAAGATTGAAGAGAAACAAAGCAGCATTGAGTTTTCCGCTGGGTGGATTGTCGTGTTCATTTGACGCCTGATGAATTGCCGCCGCAAGCGAAGCCCAAGGTGGTCAATCTGATGGGGTTGTTAACTTTTTGACTAGACTTAACTGCCATATCTTTTCTGCCTTTGCACCTAAAAACCAAAAGCTAAGTGCCAAGAGTGCAAAAAATATTGCTTTATGCGTGCCTTCCCAAAAGTACTCAAAAAACCTTGTATACAGGTTTATAAAGATAAAAGTTAAACCGAACCCTCTTGTCATTCCGTCATCATATTTCACACCATGATAAATGGCTCCAATTGACGCTGCCGCGAAGAGTATTGACCAATGGAACAACTCGATTTGTTTTGCTCTATACCATATTTCAGAATCGCTGTAATTGCCGAAAATTGACATGATCCAAAGCGCAACAAATAAGTAAAGCAACCCAACTGCTCTTGTTATCCTTAGGAATTCGCTTTTATCTTTCCAGCGATGAAACAGATATGAACCACAGAAGATTAGGACTAAACCGAACAGTACAAATCGTAAGGGGTAGTTCATGCCAAGATAGTACGCTCCCCAGCCAGAGGCGTAACCTGTTTCAGCTCCAAACCAGCTGCCCAGGGACAGCAATGAAAAAAGCCAGACTAATTTTGATGGAAACCAAAGACCCAAAAACCCATAAATAAATGCAGCCAGCAGCAATAAAAGGGAAAAATGACCGGACCCTGTATCCATTGCTTTTCCTAAAAATGCAATGGCAGCTGCAGTAGCAGCTGCCCCCAGAAACAATATTGCTTCATTGCTGTAAACGTTATCCGGGTGCTGGCGTCTTCTTCGAATACCGAGCAAGTACAGGCCTCCTGAAAACAAGGCAAAGCCAATGCTCTTTACAGAATCAGGCGCACGAAACAGTTTCTTGAATAACGCAATAAGCCATTGGTCAGCTATGGCGGACGATATGGAGATAACAATACAACAAATTGCCATCCAAAATGAGTATTTCGCTACTCGATTCCAATCAAATGAAGTTACTTCATAAGAATTTTTAAGCTTCCGGGATTCCGCTTCAGAAATTAACTCAGTTTCGCGCCAGTTTTGAATTGCGTCCCTAAGAATACGTCCTTCTTTTTTCGATACATACATCAATTGCAATCCCTTGTAAATTTAACGCTTTTGTTAACAGCAGTGCTTGCCGAAAGGGTCAAATCATTCACATTATCCCTTAGCTGAAAGTTTTACAGTTCCATCAATTGATGGAACTGTAAAACTTTCAGCTATGCAAAAGAATGCTTATTTTTGGGGATTGGTTTCAGGCGCTTAATCTGTTTTGCTTCAGGGCTGTTCATTGCATGCCAAAGGTTCCAATCCTGTTGCAAGCTCAGCCAGAAAATTGAGTTTCCCCGTCGCCTTTCAAGCTTTCCAATCGATTTCCTGAAGGCACTTTCAGTTCTTTGATCTCCCGAAGCCGCTTGATTTGATCCAACTTTCGGCGGGCAACCGGCCAAATAGATCGAGGGCAGCATCTTCGAGCAGCAAAAAATGCATATAGGCCTGCTCACCTGCCGGTGTGCGGCGGAAGCCAAACACCGGCAGGTGAGCAGGAAGGTTATGTGATAGTGTAGTGCCACTTCTTAGAGCCTTTGAATCAAATATATATAAACAGGCATACGGCTTACATTTTTGACTTCTTCTACCAGAGGCAATAATTCCCATTTTTTGGGGCTGTCTATTAACGGAGAGAGGTATATAACTCCCTTACCGCAAGATTCGGCCGGTGCCTCCCCAAGCAAATCTTTAAGAGATTGATAGTGTTCAGGAGATAATCCTTCTCCAATAACAAAATTGGCAGTAATTTCTATATTTTCATAATTTGTATTTATGTTCAGCATTTTTTTGAAAGCTTCTTCAACTCTGGATTTACTCAATGGTTTTCCAAGTAATTTCAAAGTCTGGGGATCTACAGATTCGAGACCAATGTTAATATAGGTATAAAACGGGAGATGGTTAATCTCTTCAAACAATTGATCTTTTGTTTTAATCAGGGAATCCACGCTTCCAAACAAGAAGAGCAGGGGGTTCTCAGAATATAATTCAAAATCGAGGTCTTCATAGGCTTTGGTTGCCGCAAAAGCGATAATTTCGTCATCTGCCGCAAGTGCATCATGATTTCCAAGGAACAGGGAATGATAGTTTTCAAGATTGCGGCCATAAAATGCCTTCAAATGACGAATTTGTTCGATAATATCCGTTTCAGGCCGGGTCTGAAATTGCTGTTCTGATTTGACACAGCAAAATTTACAATGAAAAAGACAGCCGTCTGCAATATTGAGGGGGATGATTTCGTAATCAACATGCCGAGTATCAGGAGGCAGTACCGAAATCCGTCCGCCTGTGATGAAATTCAGTTTTTGGGCACGTTCATGCAAGACCTTGTCATTGTTATCCAATATGCTGCCTATCAGCTCCCTGGCTTTGGAATGAAATCTGTTTTTGGGTGCCATATACAGATCTGCATATAATTGCGACCATGCTCCAAGTGCATTCATTACTGCCGGATTTGAAAAATAATCAATTTTCCAGACAGTGTTGCTCTGATATGGAAAACAAGGCAAATAATATTCACCAAGCCAGGAAATAAGATTCATCCGGGAAATGCCGGGATGGATTCGTGAATAAAATATAATCGGAGCTTGAAGTACCAATTATCCCTGAATCCATATGCCTGACGTTT
>NZ_JACDUS010000022.1 GCF_013761005.1 Desulfosalsimonas propionicica | reverse complement strand
AGGCTCTATCCGGTTCCATTGTTCATTTGTTATGTCCATCTTGATTATATTGCATAATCAAGTTCTTATGTCTAGTTTTTTTGAGATGAGTTGTACAAAGGAAGGGATGAATTGTCAACTTCTTAGAAAAACAAGAAAATTTGTAACCGTTTAATCTTTCTTCAGACTGGTTCAATCAGACTTAAAGCTTCAACATCCGGCTCTTCCCCGACAGCAATGCGAATCCCGGGCCAGAGAGGACTACCAGATTCAAGGTGGAATTTCCGGAAGGCCCTGGAATATTACCGATGCTGGCAAGTTATGTCGTCAGTTGGATTATGTTTTGAGTTTAATTCCGTCCATATGATTCCCGAAAATTTAAAGATTTCCATATTGTTCTTTTAATTCCCGATTAAAGCTTTTTCGTTCCCTGGCATAAAGGGATTTTATAGAATCGTTTTCTCATAACGAAAGGAGAAAACGATGGCCAGGACACCTTCACCCAAGCGCCCCTGCCGTATCTGCAAACGCGGGTTCTTGCCAAATGCCCCGGTTAAAGACCGGCAGAAAACCTGTGACCACCCAAGCTGTCAACGCGATGGGTTTGCTTTTATTCTGCATCGTTTTCTTACCGATGGGTTTTTAACCGCGCTGGGCCACAACGAACTGCTCCTGTATTTTTTTCTGGTGCTCGTATCGGATCGCAATGGCCTTTCCTTTTACAGCTATGACAGGATCTGCACCATGCTGGAACTAAGGATAGATCAATACGTTAAAGCCAAGGACAGCCTTATTGAAAAAGATCTGATAGCTTTTGACGGCACCCTGTTCCAGGTTTTATCCTGAGGTGGACCCATTTGTTGGGACCAATTACCGCTCGGAATAAGCTCTGAGTTGTTTAAGTCTTTATGCCCTGATGCCCCCACCCCTCGTGGCTAACGAAAGGAACCCGTAGGGTGACTGAAGTTAGCCACGAGGGGTGGGGCGACAACGGTTTTCAAGCCGCCTTTTGTTTTATTTGTTCTTTGAAATATACTTCGTCCGGTGTTTTTCTGTTTAGCGACTGATGCGACCTTTCCTGGTTGTAAAATGCAAACCAGTTGCCAAGGCCTTGTTTTAATTCATTGCCGGTCTCAAATTCGCGAAGATAAATGTAGTGGTATTTCACCGTCCACCACAGGCGTTCCACGAAAATGTTGTCAAATGCCCGGCCTCGGCCATCCATGCTGATCTGGACATTGTTTGATTCCAGCACTTCAAGAAATTTCCGGGCAGTAAATTGGCTGCCCTGGTCCGTGTTAAATATATCCGGGCACCCATATCGGATGATCGCCTCTTCCAGGGCCGCAACACAAAAGCTGGTATCCAGGGTATTGGATAAGCGCCAGGAAAGGACTCTCCGGCTGTACCAGTCCATAATGACCACCAGATACATGTAACTGCGCTTCATGGGAACGTATGTGATATCTGCCGCCCAGACTTTATCGGGACGGTCGATATTCATCCCCTTGAGCAGATACGGATAAATTTTGTGTTTTGGATGCGGCTTGCTGGTTTTGGGCCTGGGATAGATGGCTTCCAATCCCATTGTTCGCATCAAACGCTGCACCCGCTTTCTGTTGATATCATGGCCTTTTCGCTGCAGATGGTCGCGCATGGATCGGCTGCCGAATGTCGGCGTTTGCAGGTATTGTTTATCAATGAGTTCCATCAACTTCAAGTCCTCGGCCTTAACCGGCTCAGGTCGATAATAGGCGCTTGAGCGATTGACATCGAGCAACTCGCACTGTCGCCGAACACTGATTTGACGACTATTGGATTTGATCATTTCCATGCGCTCTTTGCGGGTCATAGACCGAACTTCTTGGACAAAAAATCCCGCTCGACCTTTAACTGACCGATTTGACGGTAAAGTTCGTCAACTTTGGCATCGTTTTGTTGTTGGGATTTTTGTCCTTTATCGAAAATATTGGAGGCGCCGTCAAGCAGGGCGCGCTTCCAGTTGTTCACCATTGTCGGGTGAACCCCGTATTTCTGGGCGATTTCAGCAACGGTGGACTCATTCTGGACCGCTTCAAGTGCGACTTTGGCCTTGAATTGTGAACTGTATTGCTTCCGCTTCTTGCTCATCATTAACTCCTTTCTGTCGGGGTTAGTTCAGAGCTTATAACATGGTCCAGTTTTTGGGGTCCACCGCATCCCTCCCGGAATCTTGCCCGGACAGCAAAAGTCGACAAGGGAAAAAGATGTCCGTAACCTGGCAAAAAACATGCTGTCAAGGATAGCGCTTCTGGAAGCGCAAATCATTGGCTACGGAGCCAGCGGCAGAAACGGCGGGTTTAACATGACCCCTTTCGGCCTGACCATGGGTATAGCCAGACTGCGGTTCGGCAGGTCTGCGGCCAGGGAAGCGCATCTTTATATGGAGCGCGCCGTGGACACCACCCGGGAACTGATTGGCTCCCGGGAGCTGGACTGTGACTACTATCACCCGGGGTTCCTGCGGGTGGCCACTTCTCCCAGCTACAAAAAACGTATGAGGTTTTCTTTGTGAACCGCAAAGCCCTGCCATGGCCGCCGGAACCGGTGCGGACCATGAGCGCCAAAGCAATTTTGGCGGCCATGAAGTGCCAGGATCGGTTCACGGACGTGATGGGAGAAACTTAAAATTGTTCTTTTTGGCTTTTGTTATTCCACATCATGCCTGAAAAATTCAGGTCATCCAGCCCGATTGGGCTCTTGGCACTGCCGGGTTTTATGATTGCACCGCATTTTCCAGAGATTTCAGCAACGGCAGTAATCCGGGCACATCATCATGAACAATGCGCCAGAGTGTATCGTTGTCAAAGATCATCCAAAGATCATCCAGAACGGCAGATAGACAATCACCACAAAAAGGATATTGGCAACCATTCTGACGCTGAAAAACCCGATGAAATGCTTCAGGGATATGTAGCCGTACCCGAAGGCCAGCAGGATCAGCGCGTATTCATAGGGGAGGATGATTTGCTCCAGCCCCTGGTTCCAGGCATACATGACCGGAACAATAGGAGCGTCCATCGTATTCACGATGCCGGCCAGTGGTCCTGAAAGACAGGAAACAGCCGCCAAAGGTGTCATGACAAAATTGAGGATTACTGCCAGGAGCCAGGATGCGGCCACCATGTGCACCAGACCGCCGCTAAGATAGGGCTGCAGGTTCTGTGCAATGAAAACCCCCGCCCCAAGCTGGTTGGAGACCGCGCCAATGGCCATGCAGGAAGCCACAAAAATGATCAGTGCATAATTGGCGTCTTTATATGAATGCTCAGTTCCCAGGTTGATGCCCGGCAGGTAGCAAAGAAAAACAGCAGCCACAAATCCCCATCCAACCTCAATCCCGTGGTACGACTCCAGAACCACAAAAAGGCAAAGTCCCAGGGAAATCACCGCCAGCTTTTTTTCTTTGATGCTGAGTTTCCCCATTTTACGATATTCTTCTTCGAAGTAGCTTTTGTAGTGTTCTTTTTTTGCGCGGCCGAACAATACCTGGATGATCAGGATCGTCAGAAAACACCAGATGAGGGTGGGGAGGCCGTTGTATAGAAGATACCGGAGCCAGGAGATGGTATAGCCGGACCCGCTTGCGGCTTCCCAGGCGATCAGTGTCTGCGCGGCGGAGGTATAATAGATGTATGACGGGGTCAGCGCGGACATCACCCCGGCCAGCATGACCGCTGAAGCGCGTCTTGACAAGGGCGGCAACTCCAGGGCCTTGCAGATGCCGAAGGCAATGGCAACGAACAAAACCGTCCGGGAGGCAATGTCCGGAAGAATCAGGGCGATGACGACGCCGGAGATCATAAGGCCGTATAAAAGTCCGTTAAAGCTGCCTCCGGTTTTCAGAATCGCCCAGTAGCTGATTCTGCGGAGCAGCCCTGCGTCATCAAAAATGTAGGTCAGGATCATGCCGGCCAGCAGCATCCAGGGAATGTAATGGCCCCATGGAGCAAACGCCGCCGCGGGTCCCGCAATCCCGGTGACCACATACAAAACCGGAAGAAACATGGCGGGTATGACATAGGGCATCAGTTCAAAGGCCCACAGGAAGATAACAAAAAGGGTGACTGCGAAAAAACATCTGATTTCAGTCGTAAAGGATTCTGTAACAGGGATGGCCATAATCATAAGAGGCAGGAAAATGCAGACGCCCACATGATCATTTTGCCTGTATTGGCAAAAGATTTGTTTTTCATCTTTACCTCGCTTTTTTCTTGATGACACCTTTTACTTCATCATTTCAATGTATCGGGCGGCCGCCTGTGCGGCGAGCGCGCCATCGCTGCAGGCGGTGACGATCTGTCGGAGGTTTTTGCTGTTAATGTCCCCGGCCCCGAAAATGCCTCCTGCACGGGTCTCCATCCAGGAATCGGCTTCAATGTAGCCGTGTTCATTCAGAATGCCCAGGTTCTTGAAAGCCTCCGCCTTGGGTTCCAGGCCGATATATTCAAAGGCGCCTTCTGTCCTGACTGTGATCTCTTCGCCGCTTTTGGTGCACCGGGCCCGTATCGCCTCCAGGCCGTTGGTGCCGATAAATTCAAGAATTTCATGACATTCATAAATTGTGACGTTGGGCAGGGCCCGTAATTTGTCGCATGCTGCCGGGTCGGCCGTCAGGTCGAAAAGCGTGATCAGCGACAGGTGGTCGGCAATTCCCGCCAGGTAAAGGGACTCTTCAACCGCAGAATTGCCTCCGCCGATCATGGCGACCGTTTTGCAGCGGTACTGGGAGCCGTCGCAGATGGCGCACCAGTGAATGCTGTCACCGGCAAATTTTTCCTCACCCGGGACACCGAGCCTTCGGGGATTGGTGCCGGTGGCAATAATGACGGCCCTGGCTTGAAATGTCTGCCCTTCCTCGCAGACAATCTGTTTTTTCCCGTTGTTTTCCAGAATTTGTGTTGCGGTGGCGTATTCAAAAGGCACGCCAAGGGCCTGGGTCTGCTCGAACATCTGAATGGCCAGTTCAGCACCGTTGATAATTCCGGCGCCGGGATAATTCTGGACCTCCAGGGTGTTGATCACCTGGCCGCCAGGGGACAGCTTGTCAAGAAGCAGCACCCTCATATTGGCACGAATGGCATAGATGGATGCCGTCATGCCTGCCGGCCCGGCACCGATGATGACCAGATCGTATTCGTTTTCTTCGTACGGGTAAGCACTGTTTCCCAAGGTATCGCATTGTGTTGTTGTCATTGGTTTTGTCCTTTGCTTTATTCCCTGCCTGTGTTTATAAAGCCGGGCAGCAGGGGCCGGAGGCTTACCGGTTTCCCGCCGCCCGATGGCGGCCGTCTGCCGAGGCCGATCAGGGGCAGAAAAACTTCACCCCCGTGTCAAACTTCTTGTCATTAATGATCAGCTTGACGGCAAACTTGCCTTTAAGGCCTTCCTTGCTGATGTTCATTTTGATATCCCGGTCATCCTCTTCCAGAAATGCGCCGGAACACATGGCCAGGTGCCAGGTGGCCGAGGTGTTGAGAAAATAATGATGGCTTTCGTTTTCGTTTTCCAGGCAGATCATGGCCAGAGTGCCTCTTTCAAACCGGGCGTGAAAGACCATGCGGTCTTCGTCCTCTTCAATGACGACGTTATGCCAGGCATCCGGCTGGGCATCGACGGCTTCGGCATCCGGAACCGTGTCAAATCCCGGCGTGACGTCCAGCCTGCCGATCAGCCGGCCCGGACCGAAGCAAAGATTTTCACCGTCATGGTAAATGGGCAGTTTTTCCGCGCGGTAAAAGTTGCCTTCTGTTTCCAGGTCATAGAGAACCACGCCGTCTTTTTCCTCCACTGTAACCGAGCGCAGTTCCACAGCCGGGTCTTTGGTGTCCAGAAAGGGGCCGAGTTCATCGGCGGCATATCCGTTTTTAAACCCGATGCCGCCGGAATGGATCATGTAGTGGCCCTCGCCGTAAAATTCCACATTGCTGATATACGGGGAGAAAAATTCCTGGCCCCGCTCCCTGCCGTATTGCCAGACCTGCTCGATTTCCATTTTTTCGGTATCAATGCGATAGCGAACGCCCCGGGAAAAATTGTCAGAGTTTTTGATGTAGTTCTCTTTTTTCTTGGCCCGGTACTGGCCGTTGTCAAAACACATGATATCGCCGTTGGGGCATACCAGGGCCGCGTGCTGCTCATACTGCCAGTCAAAATTCTCCACATCGCCCACCGGCGTGAAAAAGTATTTTTTCACCATGTCTTCCGGCCATCCTTCAGGATCGCCGATGATCCAGTTGAGCCTGCCGGAATCAAAATCGATATTCACGACAGCGTCCTGATGACGCCCGGAAAGGGTCAGGCTGTGGGTGGCTTTGTCATACCAGACCGAGTTGTTGTGGAACCAGTCATGGGGGTCCTGGGAACCGGAACCCGCCACATCCTGGGGCAGAAAGCTCGTATAATCCCAGGTTTTCAGAATTTCACCGGTTTGGCGGTCAATGAGCACGCACATATCCTCGACCGTGTCCCGGTGAAAATCCTGCGTCAGCACCAGCAGGTTGCCGTCTTCCATCTCGAAATGATCATGGTGATAGTTGCCGGGCAGGCGGTATTCCTTGTAAATCTTGCCCAGCATGTCCAGTTCGATCAGTCCGGTGGAGTTGTAGGGCATCCGGCAGAACCGGCTGGAACCGGTGAGGATGTTGCCGTTGGCCGCCCGTTTGATGTCGAACATGGTGTTTTCCAGGAGCATCCAGCGGATCTCACCTTTATAATCGTAGGCGGTGGGTAGATTTTTGCCCGCCGGGGTCAGAAACATGAGATTGTCCTGAAGATAATCTGCTGAGGTCATCACACTCAAACAGCGACAGACCTCTTCGGGCAGTTTTTCCGTTTGGATAACGATCTCTTTTTCGGTGCCGTCCGGCAGGGCAATGACGACTTTGTTGGCAAAATCTTCATAAAGCCCGAGAATGGGCAGTCTGTGAAAAGTATCTTCAGGGAAGGTATGAGAAAGATTTTCCCTGTCATGGCGTTTGCCGCAGACAGTCACTGTGGGAGCCACTTTTCGCTTGGTGTGAAACATGACAAGAGCGCACAGGGGGTTGATCAGATATGGATTTTTTATCACAAACGGATGCTCAATCGTGTGCTCATTTTCTTGAAATTCCGCCAGAAATTCATTCTCAGCTTTTGTCTGACGGGTAATCAAGTGTTCCGAATGAGTATATGTTACTTTGTTGGTCATCGTATTCTCCTTTGGGAATAAAACATGGGAAGCTATAGAACCGGAAGATTACAAAATCTCTTTGATGGCTTTTATGATCTCGGGTTTTTGCTTTAATCCGGCAATCCGATTGATTTCCTGCCCATCTTTCATCAGCAGAATGGTTGGAAATCCCTTTACTCCCAGTCGCTCCTTTAACTCCTGGTTTTCATCATAATCGATGGTGTAGATGTTGAAATCCGGCATGGTCTTGTCAATATCGCGCAAGACAAATGCAAGCATCTTGCATGGCCCGCAAGTCTTGGAGTAAAACTCAACCATCATGGGACCGGACTTGTTGAGCTGATCATATGTTTGGGTGTCGAGTTCCTGAATCATGCTTTTCTCCTTTTCTGATGGGTGCTTTTTATTGCATGTCCATAAGACATGTCCGGGCGCTGTTTCTGAAAGCCTCATGGACTTATTTTTTGCCGGACTGACGGCCAGGCCATGGACATGCTTGGGCTTTTTGCACTGTTGGGTATTTTATAAGTCAAAGGCTGAGAAAAGTTCCATGACGGTCGTCATGGAATAATGAATTTTTTTTAATTTTTTTTACTGGGGAGAACAGAGCGGTTTTTATGACGCAATGAGAGGCTTGTATAAGTTTTTGGAAACAGGGGCTTCAAGATTGGGGAAAAAGGAAATCGTTATATATTGAGGCTGCCGAATTCGGTGTCTTTGAGGGCTGCACTGTCATGAATCCATATTTTGCCCCGCCGGGTGGAGATAATGGCCATCTGACGCAGCATTCCCATGGTTCTGAGGGTGGTTTCCGGGGTGGTTCCGGCAATTTCCGATATTTCCTGGCTGGTAAACAAAAGCGGGGAGCCGAATTTGTCATACAGCGTGCTCAGGACCCGAAGTATCCGGTTTTCCACCTTTTTTTCCATCAGATCCAGCAGCCGGGAATTGGCACTGTCAAGTCCCATACCGATCCACCTGAGGATGTTGTGGACAATGACCGGATGGCGTTCCACGAAATCCCGGTAGCTTTTGCCCCCAAGCCCCAGGCATCGCGTGTCTTCAAGAGTTTGGGCCTCGAGGATGCGGGAGCGGTACAGATAGGGGCCAAGAAGATTATACGGTTCGGCTGTTTTCACCAGCAGAAAGGTGACCCGCCGGCCGCTGGAGGACCCGGCACTGACCCGCAGAAGGCCGGAAAGGACAAACAGCACAGTGTCGTAGTTGTCTCCGATCGCCGAAACAAAGGTGTTTTTGGGAAAGGTAAAAATATCGCCGGCAGCAAACAGATCGCATACGATTTTTCTGGAAAGGTCTTTGAAAAACGGTGCACGGCAAAAAACGTCAATGTCTTTTTCTGTGAAATTTTCCATACTTCACACGTAAGCCAATCAACTGATTTTTTCAATAAAAGTTTAGGCGATACCCGGAGTGGCGGAAAAAGTAAATTCCTGGAATCATTCGAGACGAGCTCTGTAAGTAGACCATCTGCCGGGTAAAAAAAGTTCAAAAATAAGCGGTCGTCCCAATCGGATACCGGCTGCCTTACGGACCTTGAGGGCCTCCTTGTGCTCTCTCGGGAATCAAATCTCCCCGATCTCCGCAGCGGCGTCATGCCGTTGGCCACCAGCTTTTTGATATCAGAGAAGGCAAAAGGCTGGTAGCCAACACCACAGTGGAAAATCCTTTTTAAATATCCTATTGCGCCTGGCCGCGTAACGAAATTTCGGAAAATTTGAGTTTTCCTGAGAAATTAAGGAAAGATTTGACTTTGCTGATCAAGCCGTGCATCATATAAAAATATAATAAAGCCAAACCATAGGCAACTATGGGACGGAAAGCCACGGGTCTCACGAAGATAGCCGGGTTGCCAATAAGTGACCAATTAGCATATAAATTGCGCTTCTCGGTAACCGGGAAGCGTTTTTTTATGTAAATAGATCCCCTCAATTGATCATTAAATGAGCCGATATCTGTACAACATGAAAAACAACGAACAGAAAAGAAGATGTGCGGTGGCACCCTTTGTTTGGACCAATCATGGCTCGGAACAAGACGGTGCTAAACTGTTTCACTATGCAGCTTTTCATTGTGGGTTATTCGGGCGTTGGTTTGAATATTGTTAAAGGTGATGCAAGGACGCAATCATGCCAAGAGGCGGCAAGAATCCTTACCTGCCAGAAGATAAAAAGCGGAAAAAGATCAACTTAACGGTCGATCCTTTAACCGTCGAATGGCTCAAAGAGCAGGTCAAGACGCAAAGAATTGGCCAGGGCCGAATCGTTGATGATCTGGTCGATAAAAACCGAAATTTATAAGCAGAGAGAATCCGGAAGAAAGGAGAATCAAAATGAATTACCTTTATCACCTGGCGCTTTCACGGAACCTGTTCCCTCCAAGCAGCCCACGCAATGTTATCGTTAAAGGGCTGCCGATGAAGGAGGTGGATGAACTTCTGGCGCATTGTCAGCGCAGGACCGATATGTTTCGCATGCAGAAGCTCGGCTACGAAGCGGCTGCCAAGGAATTTGCCGCCCAGGGCAAAATAGATCATAAGGAATTCATGGCGCTGGTGGGCAAAAAGGCCCGCGAATTTGCCAAAAAGGAAAAATTTGACCTGGATTTGGCCCAGGCCGAACTCATCGGCTCCAAGCCCCCCAACGAAAACAACAAATAAGGAGATCGCCGTGCTTTAGAAAAATCGTTTCGTTTTACTAATGTTTGCAAAAATATGTAGACATTTGTAGTTGTTCTTGCTATGCTACATGCCATGAATACACAAGACGGAAGAAAAATAAGCCCGAAAGCGATGGAAGAGATCCGCATCCGAGCGGTTCAGCGTGTCCAGGATGGGGAAAGCCCCGAAGAGGTCATTAAGGCCTTGGGGTTTTCCAGAGCCTGTATCTATAACTGGCTTGCCAGATACCGTGGCGGCGGCTGGCACGCCCTGAGTTCCGGCAAGCAAAGCGGACGGCCCAGCAAACTCAACGGCAGCCATATTTCCTGGATTCACAATACAGTCAGGGACAAGGATCCTCAGCAGTTGAAGCTGCCCTTTGCCCTGTGGACCTGCAGTATGGTCGCTGATGTAATCAAGAAAAAATTCGGCATCAAACTGAGCATCAGTTCGGTGAGCCGTCTTTTGCGGCAACTGGGCTTCTCCCCGCAGAAACCCTTGCACCGCGCCTACCAGCAGAATCCGGAAGAAGTTGCCGAATGGAACCGCACGGTTTTTCCGGAGATCAAAAAAAGAGCCAAAAAACTGGGTGCAAAGATATATTTTGCCGATGAATCCGGTGTCAGATCGGATTACCATGCCGGCAGAACCTGGGCGCCGAAAGGGCAAACCCCGGTCGTGGAAAGTACGGGTGCCAGGTTCAGCGTCAACATGATCGCGGCCATTGATACCCGGGGAAGCATGCGCTTTATGATCACCAAAGGCACGGTAAACGGTGAAAAGGTGTGCGAGTTTTTGAAAAAGCTCATGCATGACAACGAAGGCCCTGTATTCGTGATTTGGGATGGTCACCCGACTCATAAATCCAAAAAAGTAAGAGATTGTATCGATTCTTTTGATGGCCGACTGGAAGTTTATTTTCTGCCCTCTTATTCCCCGTCATTGAATCCTGCCGAGCAGGTTTTCAATAACGTAAAGTCTCATGGGACAGGAAGAATGGCGATCTCAGGTCCGGACAAATTCAAATCCATAATTTTCGGTCGCCTGCGAAAACTTCAAAAACTGCCCCGGATTATCAGGTCGTTTTTCCGGCATCCGGATTGTGCTTATATTTTATCGTAATGTATACCTACTTTTGCAAATATTAGTAGTCGCCTGAAACCAATCCCCAGAGATAATGATTCTTTTGCATAACCATTTTCTGCTCTTGACAGGTATTCCGCTATCGCTCCATGCCGGCAAGAGAGAAATACGTTACTGTAGACTACAACTCATCTCAAAAAAACTAGACATAAGAACTTGATTATGCAATATAATCAAGATGGACATAACAAATGAACAATGGAACCGGATAGAG
>NZ_JACDUS010000021.1 GCF_013761005.1 Desulfosalsimonas propionicica | reverse complement strand
AGGCTTGCTTCGCTGCGGCCGAAGTAATTCGGCCGCGGCCGCTCCGCTTCGCCAAGAACTGCTGGCCGGCCCAACGTGCAATGCGCCCGCCAGGGCGGCACCACCCCATAGCCCATGGAACTTCTTTGATGCTTGTAAATAACCAATCCAAAACCAAGATGAAAGCCATTGGTTTTCCACGTCCCTGCGCGACTCTTCAACGACTGGCCATGCGGCAGGCCCGGGGCGGGTTGTGAGTCGCATTGAGCGCGCAAGCGGTCAGCAGGGAGCAAACCGCCCCGGGCCTGCCGCATGCGAAAACCGCCACGCAACAAGGCACCGGAATTTGACTTTGCCCGGGATCAGACATAGTTTTTGGGTGTGGAAACCAGCAATCACATACTGATGATGACAAAAATCAGAAAGGAGAGGCAACAATGGCAAAGGATATTTTCCCGCTGCCCTTTGAGATCCCGGACATGCACTACGGACATGAATCCCACCTTTGCGTGGCCAGTGCCGTGGGGTTTGTGAAAAACAATACAGAAGACTACAAGAAATATGTCCGCGACCCGCAGTTTGTCTGCAAAAATTGCGGCCGTGCGGCAAACAGCGCAGAATACCTCTGCGAGCCTGAAAAACTGTAATTTTCTGTCACCCAAATTCAGCGTTTCAAATAAAAAAAACCGGCTGGCACAGCAAATGCTGCACCAGCCGGTTTTATTTCTTTTTCCGCAAAAAATTCCGCGGCAGAAACTAGAGTTCCTGGACTTTTTCCGTGAGTTCGGGAATGAACTCCAGGATATCGGCTTCCACACCCACGTCTGCCACCTGGAAAATCGGGGCCTTGGGGTTTTTGTTCACGGCAATGATAAAGGGATTGCCCTTGATGCCGCCCATGTGCTGAAAGGAACCGCTGATGCCCATGGCCATGTAAACCTTGGGTTTTACGGTCTTTCCGGAAGTTCCCACCTGACGGGCTTTTTCCAGCCACTTGGCGTCCACGATGGGCCGGGAACAGGACACGTCTGCGCCCATGGCCTCGGCGAGTTCAAACACGATCTCGAGATTGTCTTCATCCTCGATGCCGCGGCCAACCGATACCAGCACATCCGACTTGGTGATATCGACTTCTCCGGCCTCTGCTTCCAGAACCTCGACAAACTTGCGTTTGGCCGAAACATCGCCGATTTCACCGGACTTGTCCACCACTTCACCGGCCTGGCCTTCGGCGGCCTGGAAAACCCCGGGCCGGACATTGATCACAGCACCCGCGGAAATGTCGCAATCCACATGAGCGCTGACCTGGCCGGAAAATTCCTGGCGGATGAGCTTCATGGTGCTTCCCTCTACACCTTCGATATCCACCACGTCAGAGGCAAAGGCCGAATCGAGCTTGATGGAAAGCCCGGGACCCAGGTCCATGCCGAATGTATCATGGGCCATTAAAACAATGGCGTCTGCGGGCAGGGTGTTGATCAGTGCTTTGCGCACCACTTCCGCGTTGGGATAGGAAAGCGCTTCGTTGTCCATTTTCCATACGGTTTTATAGGACTCGGCGGCCTTGCTGCAAGCACTGTCAATACCGCTGCCGGTGACAATAGCGGTCACATCAGCATTGGCATCGATTTTTTTGGCTGCTGCCAGCAGTTCCAGGGCCGTATCATCCAACGCACCGTCTGAATGCAGAATATAGGCAAAAATCTGGGCCATTACTTTATCCCTCCTTTGGACTTTAAGAGTTCAATGAGTTTGTCGATGATCTCTTCGGTGCTGCCTTCAAGCATTTCAGCGCCTTCGCCCATCTCCGGCACGAAGTAGTCGATGCGCTTGACCCTGGCTGCGCCCTCGCCCACGGAACCGGCATCCAGTCCCAGATCAGAGGCTCCCATGGTGGGAATATCCACTGAGGCCACCTTGCGAATGCCGCGGATACCCACGTAACGGGGTTCATTGATACCCGTCTGGATTGAAAGCACGCAGGGAAGCTCGATCTCGTTGACTTCCTGGTTGCCGCCCTCGATTTCCCGGCCGACCTTGAGCTTGCCATCGCCGGGCTCAATCATGTTAACCAGGGATGCATAGGGATAGTCGAGCATGGCTGCCAGCATCCCGCCCACCTGGGCATAGCCTTCATCCGCCTGGGCGCCGGTAAGAATCAGATCGTAATTGCCTTTTTCCACGGCACCCTTCAGAATCGCGGCAATGCCCCGGCCGTCTGAACCCTCAAAGGCGTCATCGTCGAGCAGAATGCCTTTTTCAGCGCCCATGGCCATTTCCCGGCGCAGGACTTCCTCGGACTCCTCATCGCCCACGGTGATCACGGTCACGGAACCGCCGTGCTCGTCAACGAGCTGGATGGCTTCCTCCACTGCATAATTGTCCCATTCATTTACCGAGTAAACCAGATCGTCTCTTTCAATGTCGTTTCCATCGCTGTTGATCTCGATCTCGTTTTCCGCGGTATCAGGAACGCGTTTGACACACACCAAAATTTCCATATGTTCCTCCCTACCTTGTTCGTTAGACTCCGCTATTTATTTAATCCATAAGCGGCTGCCGTCCCGGGCCCGACCTCCCGAAGGCAGCCATGACACCTGAATTTCTCCTACTGCATGTGCATGGCAACCAGTTCGCACAGATCAATGGCTTCCAGCTGGCCTTCGAGTCCGGCCACCTTGATGCCGTCTTCAATGTTGGTCAGGCAGAAGGGGCATGCCGTGACAATCACGCTTGCGCCGGCATCCCGGGCCATTCTCACCCGGCGCACGCCCATGCGCTCATCTTCTTCCGGTTCATAAAACAGCATCAGGCCGCCGCCGCCGCAGCAGAAGGAGCGATCCCGGCTTCTTTCCATTTCCACCCGCCGCAGGCCGGCAATGGCATCCAGCACCGCCCTGGGTTCATCATAGATATCATTGTGCCGCCCCAGATAACAGGGATCATGATAGACAAAGGTCTTGCCTGCCAGATCCTCGGACAGGCTGCCGAGCTTTATCTGACCGTTTCGGATACTGCGCAGCAGAAAATGGACAATATGCTCCACAGGCGGCAGGTCATTGCTGTTATAATCGTTTTTCATGACATTGTAGGCATGCGGGTCTGCGGTGACAATCTGTCTGGCCCCGGCATTGACAATGGCGTCGATATTTTGATTCTTCAATTCCTGAAACAGCATTTCCTCGCCAAAGCGGCGGACCTCGTTTCCGGCATCTTTTTCCGCCTTGCCCAGCACGCCGAAATTCACACCGGCCTTGTGCAGGATCTGCGCCGTTGCCCGGGCCACGGCCTGCATGCGTTCGTCAAAAGAGGTCACGCTGTCGACAAAATACAGGGTGTCCGCAGTGGCACCTTTTTTCTCAAGGACATTGACCTCAAATTCATCTGCCAGTTCCTTGGTCCACTCGGCGCGCTTTTTTTCCATCTTGCCGTAGGGATTGCCCCGTTTTTCCAAAGACTGCAGGGGTTTTTGCAGGGACTGGGGAACATTGCCCTCATCGACCATGCCCCGGCGCAAGTCCACGATCTTGTTGATATACTCGATGCCGATGGGACATTCCTGCTCGCAGGCGCCGCAGGTGGTACACGACCAGATTTCGTCCTCGGAATAAACCTTTCCCATGATATTGGCATCGGTTTTGATGAAATCGCCCCGGAGGGGGTAATGCTCAAATGCGTAATCCCGGCCTTTCAGGGAGATAAAACGGGGCGAAAGCGGACGGCCCACGGCATTTGCCGGGCAGTTGTCCGAACATCGGCCGCAGTCGGCGCATGTATAGAAATCCAGGATGTCCTTCCAGGTGAAATCCTCGTATCGCTTGACGCCAAAGGATTCCAGGGAATCGAGATCCTCGTCTTTGACCCCGTATTTCACAGGCCGGATATTGCCGCGCTCCAGGCGCATGAAGTAAACATTGAAAATCGATGTGAGCACGTGGAAATGCTTGCCCAGGGGCAAAAAGCACAGAAAGGTGAAAAACACGATGTCATGGATGTAATAGGAAATCACATGGGCGCCCTGAAGGGTTTGCTGGGAGGCGTTGAGCAGCATGTTTTTAAACAGCCACCCCAGCGTCACCGGGGCCAGGAAACCCGGATCAACGCCTGCCTGGACCTGGGCGGCCACCTCAGCGGCTTCAAACAGACTCTCGGTAACCATCAGGGTGGCAATAAAGCCCAGCACCAACAGCGCCTCCCAGGTATGATCCTCACCATAGGATTCAGGATAGGCATAGCGCTCGGGCTTGAAATACACCCGCCGGACAAATGCGGCCACCACTGCGATAAACACGGCCGTGGCCGCGTAATCCTTGAGCAGATAATAAATGTCGCCCACCCAGGTATTGAGCCCGGGAAACACGAAATCCGCGGATATTCCCTTGATCACAAGTTCCGTGGATCGAACCGAGAGAATGAGAAATCCGAAAAAAATCACGATATGAATCACGCCCGCTGTCATGTACCGGGGATGCTTCCACTGGGCCAGCCAGATCTTGAGCACATTGAGAATCCGGTCTTTGGGCCGGTCAAATCGAAAGTCGGGCTTTGCCTTGACAATGGGCGCCAGGCGCTTGGCAACAATATAGGCAAACAGGGCAACCGCAACAATGGGGATCAGCACGGAGAAAATCACCGTGGGGATCCCGAAAAATGTATAGGCTGCTGGTGAAATCAGCACATGTTCCATGATTTGCCGCTTGCTCCTTTCATCTTATGATTTCGAGCATTTGCTTATTATTATAGCAGCAGGTGTCTGCTCCATAAGCCATTTGATATATTATAGATGAGCATTCATCAATAATTAATTAACGAGTTGGAGTCAAGAAAAATTTCCCTGCGTCAAAAGCAGGGGGGCTTGTCGCCTCAAAGCCCCCCTGCTTTTGTGCCTGCATTTCTAAACAAAATGGTTTTGGTATGACCGTTTCCGGGCCCTACCCGTTAAAGGAGGCCTCATCAATCTCCACTGCCGCGCCGTCAGTTGCGAGAATGGCCTGAATTTTGCCCAGGGTGGTTGGCAGCACAGTGTTGCAGAAAAACTGAGCGCTCTTGATCTGACCTTCGTAGAAGGCCACATCTTTTTTCTTTGCTTTTTCCAGGGCTTTTTCTGCAATAGAGGCACGCCACAGCAGCATCCATGCCATACACACATCCCCGCACACATCCATGAACGGATAAGCATAGGCAAATGCGTCCAGGATTTTCTCAGACATTGCGCTTTTGCCCAGGTGCATGGCCGCCTCGCCCAGCTTGTTCAATGCCTGTTCCAGGGTTTCGGCATGGGGCTGGACTTTTTCCAGACCCTTGGCAGTGTTGATGGTGGCGGTAATTTCACCCATGAGATCCATGACCAGCTTGCCTTTTTTCATGCCGAGCTTGCGGCCCATCAGGTCCATGGCCTGGATGCCGTTGGTGCCCTCATAGATCATGGTGATCCGGCAGTCGCGCACCAACTGCTCCTGGGGGTATTCCTTGGTATAGCCGTAGCCGCCGTATACCTGCATGCCCAGATTGCACACGTCATAGGCGCGATCGGTGACATAGCCCTTGGCAATGGGAATCAGGAGATCCACCAGACCCTTGTATTTTTCCTTTTCCTCCTCGCTGTCAACCACGTCGGCCATGTCCTCACACCAGCCCACGTAATAAAGCAGGCTGCGCATGCCTTCAACATAGGATTTCATGGTCATGAGCATGCGCCGCACATCCGGATGCTGAATAATGGCGACCGCAGGGGCATCATTTTCCAGCATCTTGGTGAGGTGCCGGCCCTGGATGCGTTCCTTTGCATAATTCACCGAGTTGATATAAGAGGCCGTGGAACAGGCAAAACCCTGCATGCCCACCAGCAGGCGCGCTTCGTTCATCATCAGGAACATCGCGCGCATGCCCTTGTTTTCCTCGCCCAGCAGTTCACCCACGCATTCGCCCTTATCCCCCAAGCTCAGGGTACAGGTGGCGTTTCCGTGAATGCCCATTTTCTCTTCGATGCCCACGCAATTGACATCATTGAACTGATCCAGGCTGCCGTCTTCACTGACCCGGTACTTGGGCACCAGAAACAGGGAAATGCCCTTGGTGCCGGCAGGAGCGCCCTCAATGCGGGCCAGCACGGGATGGACAATGTTTTCCGCCAGGTCATGCTCACCGCTGGAGATAAAAATCTTCTGGCCTTCAATCTTGTAGGTGCCGTCGCCCTGGGGAATGGCCTTGGTTTCCAGGCGGCCCACGTCAGAGCCGGCCACCGGCTCGGTCAACAGCATGGTACCGGTCCATTTGCCGGTATACATATTTTTGAGAAAAAGATTTTTCTGACGGTCCGTGCCAAAGGTCTCCACCAGGCGGCCGGCGCCGTGGGTGAGACCGGCATACATCATAAAAGCATAGTTGGCGCCGTTGAAATACTCGGCCGCGGCCATGGAAACGCTTCTGGGCATGCCCTGGCCGCCCCAGTCGGGATCTTCGGTCATGGCCACCCATTCGCCTTCCTTGAGCAGTTCAAAGGGGCGCTTGAAAATCTCAGGGGTGGTCACCTTGCCCTTTTCAAACACACATCCCTTTTCATCACCCTCCTGGCGTGTGGGCAGGATTTCCTTTACAGCAAGATTGCGGGCCTCGTTGATCACCAGATCAACGGTTTTTTTGTTGAACTCCGCATATTTTTCCTTCTTGCTCAGCTCTCCGACATTCAATTGCTCATGCAGGACAAAATCCATGTCCCGGCGATCCGAAATTTGTTGTGCCATCTGTTTTCTCCCTTTTGTTAATAACGTATTAATTCGTATTTGCCGGCAAACCGGCAATGCGGTTTTCCCTGCACATGATCTGCGGCATCAGCAGCCTCGGTATTACGGCATTTCGGGATTGCTCCGGGTGCCGATGCCGTCAAAATAAAAATCCACCAGCGGATCAGCCATTTTCACCATGTCCTTTTCCCCGCCGGTGACCACCCAGGTATTGATCACCTCGTTGACCGCCCCGAGAATAAAGCGCTTTGCCAGCCCCAGGGGCAGCTGCTTGCGAATGGTGCCTTCCGCCTGGCCAAGGCGGATGATCTCAGTTAAAATATCCATGTACATCCGGGTGACCTCGATGATGTATTCATCCTTGACATACCTGGCCAGCAGGGCTTCGCGCTGGAAGACCACGGCCATGTTCCGGTCACGCTGAAACTCGCTTAAATGAAGCCGAATCAGGTTTCTCAGCTTTTCTTCGGCACTGTCGGCTTGATCCACCACCTGGCGGAATCGGTCAAACACCTGTCGGCTGCGGTAGCTGAAAAAATTCGACAGAATATCGGCTTTGTTTTTGAAATACAGGTATATGGTCCCGTCGGCCACGCCGGCTTCCCTGGCCACCTGGGATATGGTGGCCTGATGAAAGCCCTGTTCGGCAAACACCTTTATTGCCGCATCCAGAATAAGATGGTATTTGGAGTTGATGGCCCCGGTTCTTGCTTGTTCCCTGTCCATGTCCGCCTTTGTTTTGACTCAGTGAATTGAATGAGCACTCATTCAGTGAATGAAGCTTCATTCATTATCAAAGCAAAAACAAACCTGTCAAGGAAAATTCTTTTGCGGAAATTGCGATTCCAGGTCAGACAGACAAAAATCAGGACGGTTATTCCTTGATGGCACCGTAAAAATTCTGATTTCAGATGGCGCTGTAAACAGTTCAAGATCAAGGCTTGCGCCATTTCGAAGAATGCAGCGTAGTTACCCGTACGTGAAATTCTGAGAAATTGCGCGTAACGCAGATAATGGACTTTTACGGGGCCATCATTCCTTTACCCGTTCCACGTACTGGCCTGTTCGGGTATCGATGCGCAGTTTCTGGCCTTCTTCCACAAACGGGGGGACCTGCACGGTCAGTCCGGTTTCCAGTTCAGCCGGCTTATAGCTGCCCGAAGCTGTATCCCCCTTGACCCAGGGATCAGAGCGCACCACCCGCAGTTCGATGAAATTGGGCAGGGAAAGCCCGATGGGCCGGCCCTGGAAAAACAAGACGTCGCAGACCGTGTTTTCCTTTAAAAACTTCACCGAATCACCGAGCTGCTCAGCTGACATGGAATCCTGCTCAAAGGTGGAGGTGTTCATGAAGTGATAATGATCGCCGTCCGTGTACAGGTATTCCATTTCCTGCTCCTCGAGATCGGCCTTGTTGATTTTTTCCCCGGACCGGTAGGTTTTGTCAAACTGAACCCCGGTGATCATGTTTTTGAGCTTGCATTTATAAAGGGCCTGGCCCTTTCCCGGCTTGACAAATTCAAAATCCACGATCTCATAGGGATCGCCGTCGATTTCAATTTTCAGCCCCTTGCGCAGGTCTCCGCTTTCATACATAACTGTTTCTCTCCTATTTAAAAAAATAACTTTTTGATTTTACCTAATACTTAATCACTTAAAACTTAACACTGCCTGTAAAAAATACTTTTTATAGGCTTATCAAGATTAGCTGTTACATACCGGATTGAGCGGCGGCTTTCCTGGCTTTTGCCACAAACCGGGCAACTTTTTCCGGGTCCTTGGAAAAACGGATGGGCCTTCCGGATGCGTCCCGGGCATTGGTCAGGGTGCAGCTGTCCACCCCGGCCGGAGCAATGGCTTTAACCGCATCGCCGACATTGTCCGGCGACAGCCCTCCGGCGGCAATCACCGGAATGGCGCTCTGGGCAGCCAGACGCGCAGCCGTATCCCAGTCGCAAATGCTGCCGGTGATGCCCACATACCCGTTTTCCGGCTGATGCTGCAGGGCATTGTTTTCCAGCAGCAGGGTGTCGGTAAGAAAAAAATCCGATAATGGCTCAAAATGCCTGGCCAGTTCCAGAACCGGCAAATCCCCGCCCATGCCCGGAGGCGGTACAGGGATGGAACGGATGACGGCAATCTGGGGGAAACGCTGCTTTACCGTGGCCTGCATGGACATCAGCCGCCCGCACCAGGGTTCCCAGCCTTCAGGAGCGTCGAGCACCGTGTGACAGAAATGGATCATGTCCGGCTGATAATAATCAAGGGCCGCGCTGATGGCATCCATATCATCAAACAGCGGAATCAGGCTGCTTTTGGCCCCTGCAGCGGCCACCTCCTGAATGGTCTGCCAAAGCTGCGGCTGTTTCCAGTCATCTGCGGCCGTGAGAACCGAACCAATATGATCCACCCCAAGGGCCGCCATTGCTTCAGCTTCCCGGGGTGTCTGGATTTCATATATCTGAATAATCAACCAAAAGCTCCGTTTTGCGCATGAATAGAAAAAATAGCGTTGACATTTGCGGGTTGCTTTAACATATTCATTTTGTTTAAGCAAATGGTTTGCGCGGATGCCGCAGCCCTTTTTCCGCCGGATCAGCCAACAAAAACTTCCGATTTGAGGCACAAATGATAGTTGTCATTGATTTTGGCTCTCAGTACAATCAGCTGATTGCAAGACGCGTGCGGGAACAGAAAGTCTACTGCCAGATTGAACCCCCGGATATTGAAATCAAGCAACTGCAAGACCTGAATCCCGAGGGCATCATTCTTTCCGGAGGACCGGCCAGCATATATGAAAAAAACAGCCCAAAAGTATCAGAGGCCATTTTTGATCTCGGCATCCCTGTACTCGGCATTTGCTATGGCATGCAGTTTATGGTTCACGCTCTGGGCGGAAACGTTTCAAAAGCACACAAAAGGGAATACGGTTTTGCCCGGCTCCGGATTCAAAACCCGGACCCTCTGATGGAAGGCATCGAAGAATCCGCCCGGTGCTGGATGAGCCACGGAGACGCCATCACCGAGCTCCCCGAAGGTTTTGTCACCACTGCGGTGACAGAAAACACGGCCATGGCCGCCGTGGCCGATTATAAACGGCAATTTTACGGTCTGCAGTTTCATCCGGAAGTTGAGCACACCCCCGGGGGCAAACAGATGCTCAAAAATTTCCTGTTTTCCGTTTGCGGATGCACAGCCGGCTGGACCATGAAGAGCTTTGCAAAAAATGCAGTGGCTGAAATCCGGAACGCAGTGGGTGACAAGCAGGTCATTCTGGGGTTGAGCGGCGGCGTGGACTCATCTGTGGCGGCCATGCTCATCCACCAGGCCATCGGCAGGCAGCTCACCTGTATTTTTGTGGACAACGGGCTGCTGCGGCAGGATGAAGGGGCCCGCCTGAAAAAACTCTTCGGCCAGCATCTGAAAATGAACATTGACTATGTCAATGCCGGCAAGCAGTTTACAGACGCGCTCAAGGGGGTTACAGATCCGGAAAAAAAACGCAAGATCATCGGCAAAGTCTTCATGGACGTGTTTGAAGCAGAGGCCCGCAAAATCAAGGATGCAGAATTTCTGGCCCAGGGCACCCTTTATCCGGACATCATCGAATCCCAATCCGCTTTCGGGGGACCCACTTCCATTATCAAGTCCCACCACAACGTGGGCGGTCTGCCCAAAAAAATGAAGCTCAAACTCATCGAGCCCTTGAAATTTCTTTTCAAGGATGAAGTCCGCAAACTCGGCAAAACCCTGGGACTGCCAGAGGAACTGGTCTGGCGCCAGCCTTTTCCCGGTCCCGGCCTGGCCATACGGATCATCGGCGAAGTCACCCGCAAACGTTTGAGCGTGCTTCGAAAGGTGGATGCCATCCTGCTCGAAGAAATCCGGGCCGCGGGCTATTACAAAAAGGTCTGGCAATCCTTTGCGGTGCTGCTGCCCATCAAAAGCGTGGGCGTCATGGGCGATAAACGCACCTATGAAAACATCGTGGCCCTGCGTGCGGTAACCAGCGTGGACGCCATGACAGCCGACTGGGCCAAACTGCCCCACAAGCTGCTGGGCACCATCTCCAACCGGATCATCAACGAGGTCAACGGGGTGAACCGGGTGGTCTATGACATCAGTTCCAAACCCCCCAGCACAATCGAATGGGAGTAGGAAGAATATGGAAGAACAGGATCCAAAAGGCTTTAAAATCGATTTTACAGAAGATGAAATCGACTCGCGGACAAAAAAAAGCGCCGCGCCGCCCAAAAAAAAGCCAGCCTCTGCCCCGGGTCTCAAGGCCGGCATTCTTTTTCTTCTGCTTTTCGGGCTGCTGGCCGGCCTCCTGTTTTTCGGTTATTTTATTCTCGACGACAGAATCCGGCAAATTGAGGCCCAACAGGACCGCCAATCCCGGCAGGTGGAAGAAAACATCGAAGAGATGGTGGAGCAGCGTTTCTCCGCCCTCTCGGATCTGGTCAGCGAACCCACCCGACAGCTCAAGGCCCGGGTGCTGGAACTGGAAAAACAGGTAAAGAGCCTGTCTTCAGCCAACTCCCAACTTGAAAAAACCCTTGCCGAATTGCGCCGGGAAACGAAAAACAGGATCGCCGGAGTGGAAAAGCAGGTGTCCGCCCGGGAAAAAGCCGCACAATCCAAAATCAACGATCTGGAGTCCCGGATTACTGCGGAGCTGGAAAAGCTCCGTGAAACCACCACCGCCCTGGAACAAACCCTTGGCAAAGCCGGGAAACTCGGCCCGCGCATCAATGAAGCAGAAGAGCGCATTGCCGCGTTCAGCGACCGGTTGGCCAACCTGAAAGAAAAAATCAATGCCGTGCAAAAACAAGCCCAGGCAGGAGCCGATACAGCTGAGCTGGAAAAAACACTGAACCGCAAAATAAACGAAAATACAGCCGGATTGCGCAAACAAATCAAGGACTTGCAGCAACAGATCCAGTCTTTGGAAGCCATTGTCCGAACCCTGGAACGAGTACAGACCTCCGGGAAAAATACCGGTTCCGGCGCAGGGGAAATGATTGAACAGGAGCTGCAGTAGCCGCCCATGAACAACGATACCTTAAAACGTCTTCTCCGGGCCGTGGCCAGCGGGCAGACCTCAGTGGCCTCGGCCGCCGATTCCCTGCAGCATGTTTTCGTGGAAGACATTGAATACGCGCATGTGGATCATCACCGGACCCTGAGAAAGGGGTTTCCGGAAGTCATTTTCGGCCAGGGCAAGACCGCAGAGCAAATCGCCGGGATCATGGAGAAAATGAATGCACAGGACGACAGAGTGCTGGTCACCCGGCTCTCTGAACAAAAGGCCGCTCATATTCAGGCACTTTTTCCGCAGTCTGTGTATCATGCTGATGCCCGGGTTCTGCTCCTGGAAAAAACCCCGCCCCCCATCTGCGGCAGGGGCCCGGTTCTGGTCATGTCAGCGGGCACCTCGGATATACCGGTTGCCAAAGAGGCCTCCCTGACCGCCCGGGCCATGGGAAACGAAGTTGAAACGGTCTATGATGTGGGCGTAGCCGGCATCCACAGGCTGTTTTCCCACAAAGAATCCATTGAACGCGCATCTGTGCTGGTTGTGGCAGCCGGCATGGAAGGCGCCCTGCCAAGTGTGGTGGCCGGCCTGGTCAACCGGCCCGTGATCGCAGTGCCCACAAGCGTGGGCTACGGCACCAGCCTGGGCGGCATGACCGCCCTGTTTGCCATGTTAAACGCCTGCAGCTCCAACGTGGCTGTGGTCAACATTGACAACGGATTTGGCGCCGGGTACATGGCCGCCATGATCAACCGCCCGTAAACCCTTGCCCAGTGCTTACGACGGGCTTTTACACTCGTAATCCGGCTGCTGGGGCCGGGAAACCGTTGCCGGGGACTGCTCGCCGTCTTTTGCCGCCACCAGAGCAATCAGGGTATGGCCCGGAGAAAGGCTCACGGATGCATCCAGGGTCACGGGTATGACCAGCCCCTTGCTGTCAATGACAAACAAGGGAATGTCAGTGTTGTCATAATACCTTGAAAAATCTTCGTATTTGAAGGTCTCCGTGAGTTTTACGGTTTTGACAATCCCGTTGCCCAGCATCCGGCCGTAAAGATAAGAAAAGCTCGCCCGCTTATCATACAGATAGCGTCCCCGCAAATGGCCCGGCAGCACTTCTTCGGCATGCACCTGCTCAACATCGGGCGGCAGCTGAAAGACTTCCATGTGATCAAAAATCTTGCGGTAATGCAGCACGGCCAGGGCGTTTAACTCATCATTGGGCGACAGGGCCAGCAACCGGCCGATGCCGCAGAGCCGGATATTGTCTGTAAACACGTTGGTCAACCGGCAGGGCAGCCCGGCCATGCGCGCGGCCTTGATGTTGGCCTGATGGTTGTCCACCAGCAGAATACGGCAGCCCGCATCATGAAGCGCAATGCCGATTTTTCTGGCAAGCAGGTGGGCACCCACGATGAGAAACCCGCTCGGCCGAGGCTCTGCGATTTTTAATATTCTTGCCAGGGGCGATGCCAGGGCACTGTAAAAAAATACCGTGACAATGATGACAAAAAAAGTCAACGGCACAAGCCGATCGGCCATGGGATACCCGCTTTGGGACAGCCGCAGTGCGAAAATCGAAGACACAGCCGCAGCCACAATCCCGCGCGGTGCCATAAAAGCCATAAACAGCTTTTCCCGGATATGGAGCCTGGAACCCATGGCCGACAGCATCACCGCAGCCGGCCGGACCAGGACAATGAGCAAAACAATAAAGACCACGGATCCCGGATCAATGACCGTCAGGTCGGAGATCCGCAGCCTTGCTGTCAGAATGATAAACAACAGCGATATAATCAAAACCCGCAGGTCTTCCTTAAACTCGATGATATCGCGCAGAGCCACGGATTTCTGGTTGCCCAGCACAATTCCCATGACTGTTACCGCCAGCAGGCCGGATTCCTCGGCAATGAAATTGGAAAAGGTGAAAACTGTAATCACAAGGGCAAGAGAAAAGGGATTTTGCAAAAAGTCGGGAATCCAGAACCTGCGAATCATGCGGATCAAAAAATAAGCGCCGGCCAGGCCCAGCACGGCTCCGGCAGCAATCATCCGGATCATGCCCAGCAGAAAAATGGTGGTGCCGGCAGCAGGGCTTGAAGTGGTGACAATCACCTCAAAGACCAAAACGGCCAGAAGGGCGCCGATGGGATCGATGAGGATGCTTTCCCACTCCAGGGTGGCATCGGTATTGTGGGGCAGGCGCACGTGCCGCAGCAGGGGGCCGATGACCGTGGGCCCGCTGACCACAATGATGGCGCCCAGCAGCACGCTTAGCATCAAAGGGAGGTCCAGAAACAAAACCGCCAGGATGCTTCCGCTCACCCAGGTCACCAGCACGCCCACGGTAATGAGGTTGCGCACCACATCCCCGGTGTATTTCAGCTCCTCGAGCCGCAGGTTGATCCCGCCTTCAAACAGAATAACGGCCACGCCCAAAGACACAAACACAGGCAGCATATCCCCAAACAGGGCGTCCGGATCCATCAGCCCGGTCGCAGGCCCGGCCAGCAGACCGAAGACCAGCAGGAGCATAATCGAGGGCAGCTGAAGCCGCCAGGCCAGCCACTGGGCCAGCACGCCGAGAAAAAGCAGAAGAGTAACGCCAGCCATGAGTTCCACGAACCATTACCTCCGGACAATATTGCCAATCATGGATCAGATACCTAGTATAAACACGAAACCATCCCGGTTCACATTGTTATTTGCCGGCCGGCTCAACACTCCGGGCTTTTTCTTTCATAAAGCGCGAAATCAGCAGATCCGAATGCCGGACGCTTTGCTTGAGCCATTGCAGGCGCAGGTCCTGTTTTTCTTCTTCTGCAAGCCCCCAATTGATCTCCGAGGCCCGGAGACGGTGCACAAGCTCGTAAAACACAAGGGCAGCGGACACGGAAATATTGAAACTCTCCGTAAATCCATACATGGGAATGCGCAAAAATTCATCCGCGTTGTCCATCAAAACATCAGAAAGACCTTCGAGTTCGGTGCCGAAAAAAAGGGCGGATTTTCCGGCATAAAGGTTAAAATCCGGCAGGGAAACGTCGCGGCTGTGGGGTGTGGTGGCAACGATCCGGTAGCCGCGCATCCGCAGGGCGGATACCGCAGCAAGGGTGTTGTGGGCAAGGCGATTGTGACGGATCAGGCTCAGCCACTTGGAGGCACCAAGGGCCACATCCGGATTGACCCGGTATTCATACTCATTTTCGATAATATGGGCGTCCTGGATGCCGAAACAATCCATACTGCGCAGCACGGCACTGGCATTGTGGCCCTGAAAGACATTTTCCAGGGCAACGGCCAGATACCGGGTGCGATTTGCCAGGACCCGCTCAAAAGTATCCAAGCGCCTTTGGGTCGCAAAGCCGGACAGATACACAATTAACTGGTTTTTGAAGTTTTGATCCACAGCCTTGGATGTCCGCCGAAGATTGCAGGTATAACCGCCTAAATCCGAAGCACGAAGCCCGAAATCCGAAGCAATCTCGAATCAACAGAACCAAAATTTTTCAAAACAGGGTAACCCGTCACAGATCGGGTTTTAGACATTCAATATTCGGATTTCGGATTTTTTTCGAATTTCGAGTTTCGGCTTTCGTGCTGTTGGTCCGCTGTTTCACCCGATAATGTCACAAAAAAGCCCCGATGTCCAGTATTGGGGCATCGGGGCTTTTATGAAAAAAAATCCGGCGGCGTCCTACTCTCCCACA
>NZ_JACDUS010000020.1 GCF_013761005.1 Desulfosalsimonas propionicica | reverse complement strand
CCATTCTCGGGCCGCCGCCGGTCCGACCGATGTGCTTGAGTCTTCGATCAACTATCTGGGAATTTCAGTCTATCCCGGCATCTACCGGATGACCCGGAAATAATGCCTTTGTCACTGCTGTCATCACCGACTGTATAGTACACCCAATCATTGCCATCTGTTCGTTTGAACTGTTCAGCAGGATGAGGCCAGTTTGTATTTAACCCCCGTATGAATTTGATTTCCCCGTTCAAATTAAATATAAATTCATATTCCGGGGTTTTTATTTCAGAGTATTTCCCATACCGCAACGGGAATTTCGCTTTAACGGGTTTCCGGGGACCCTGCTTTTCTACGTTGACTGCAAGGCTGTTTAACGGGCTATACATAATGTATTTCCCCCTCCTGAATTGCCATGCCAGAGGAATTTGTCATGAGACCTTTATCATAACGCCGGAAATCAGCCGCGCGGTTTTTACGTCAGCTGAATTTGCTTTGTTGGGTTCATTATTTTGATGGGAATGAACGCCATCCACCAATCGTTCCAACCAAATATAACAAACCAACCAATAATATACCAATTGAAAATACGATATAACGTGAGGGCACAGGCAATGATACGTCCAAAAAACCTAAAACAATCATAAGCTCAGGAATAAACAAAATACCTCTTAAAATAGAAAGAAAACTGATTGCTGCAAGAACCTGTTTAATCCATGGCAATGGGCGGATATATCCAGCACCAGATATTGCATATAGTCCAAATATTGACAGAATAATTCCAATTAGTATACATGCGATAGCAAGAATATCGTTATTTTGCACTAATACTTCAGGAGCGCCAAAGTACACACTCACAGTTTATTTTTTGGCGATACGTGCTTGTGGATTGAAGCAATTAGTGGTAATTGAATCAGCTGTTTGTTTTATCGACGCATTGTTAAAACCATGTACAAGGAAGTCCCATGCCTTATTATTGTCAATATCATCCGACCAAACTGGCTCACTGGTTGTGCCCATTTTGCCAGAAGGCCTTCTGCCCGTCCTGCATATCGCCGCGCACAGGCGGCTACTCGGGCAAAGAAACCTGGTATTTCTGCCCGTCATGTAACCGGCAGGCCCAGTGGATCGGTGCAGCCAATACAATGGTGCCCTTCTGGGAAAGGATTCACAAGTTTTTCCAGTATCCGCTGAGCATCCAGCCGTTATCCCTCATGGTGGTGCTGGCGCTTTTGTCAGTGATGTTTTCCGGCAAGGGGCTGATGCCGGCGCTTTTTCGATTTGTGGTTTGGGCTGTGATGCTCAAGTACGCTTTTGCAGCGCTCCGTACCACGGCAAAGGGGGATCTGAGGCCGCCGCCGATTAATTCAAAAACCGTTGGCTCCGATTTTGAGCTGGTTTTCAAGCAGATTGCCCTGTTTGTGATTGGATTTTTCGCCTCGGTTTATGCCGGTGTCCTCCTGGGTTCTTTGGGCTCCTTGCTGGTCCTGCTGGCCGGGATTTTGCTTTTGCCAGCCATGATCATCGTCCTGATCTCGACCGAAAAGCTCTTACATGCCATAAATCCATTGGTATTCGTTTCCCTGGCTGCCCGTATCGGCTGGGGGTACCTGGTGATGTTTTTGTTTCTGGCCATTTTGTATTTTGCCCCTTTTTACCTGGGCGGCTACATCGTATCGTTGATGCCGGAGTTCAGTCACAGATTTCTTTTCAATCTGGCCCAGAATTACTACACCCTGGTTTCCTACCATCTCATGGGATATGTAGTGCTTCAGTACCATCAAAATATCGGTTACGAAGTCAAGTATGAGGATTTTAGGGACCCGACCGCCGGAAACGCCGCCGCAGTTCAGCCGATTACCGATCCAGTTGACAAGACGCTGGCGGATACGGCCATCATGGTAAAAGAGGGGCGGCACGATGAAGCGATAAAGCAAATTGAAGAGGTCGCGGCGGTCCAGGGATTTAGGGATGTCAAGCTTTCCGAGCGCTATTATTCCTTGCTGGAGATGAAAAAGGCTTCGGAAAAGTTGAGTCAACACGGTCCTGTGCATTTGAATCTTCTGATCGAGGCAGGCGCCCGTGAAAAAGCCTGCGCGGTTTATAAGGCCTGCCTGAAGATGGATGAAAACTTCGTCCCCGAGGCCCCCAACCTGTTTAAGATCGCCGGATGGCAAAACGGCATCGGAAAAAGTCGGGAATCGATTTTGACTTTTAAACACTTCGTCAAAACATTCCCGGAACATAATCTGGTTCCCATGGCCTATTTCCGCATCGCCGAGATTTTAACTGAGCGTATCGGCGATCCGGAAAAGGCGCGGCGGGTTTTACATATGCTGATCAAGCGCTACCCCGAACATGACGTAATGGCTCAGGCCAAACATCTTTTAAAACAGGTTGCCGCGGTATAGGCAGGTCAACCCTATACCTGCAGCTTTGGCAAAGGGGAGGGGGGATTTCTTGGTGGCTCCATGCTTCAATGTCTCTGGATGCCCGATAATAGGCATTACCATGTGCTAACGATGTTGGCTTCCGGGGATGCCGGGAAACGGGTGCGGATCATGTCGGCACAGGCATTTGATTTTTCGGTATCACCGTTTTCACGAAAAGCGGTGGCAAGCCGCAGCAGGGCCGGGGCCAGGCCGGCCAATTGTGGTCGCTTTTTCATCAGGAACCGAAGCATTTTTTCGGCCGTCTCAATTTCGCCTGTACTCAGAAGCAGGCTGCTGATTTTTAAAAACATCTCAGGGGGCAGTTTGGGTCTGGCGGTCAATGACTGGTATTCGGCGTATATTTTTTTGGCCTTTTCATGGGAGTCGGGGCGGCTGGCCAGTTCGCTCAAAAGGCGCCGGGCAGCGTCATGGAACCGATCATGGTCAGGGTCGAGTTTTTCGATGTTAAACAGGTGGGTCAGGGCGGCGACATGACGAGGCTGGCGATTTAAAAAATCGTTTAGGTACCGGCGGGCGTTGTCGAAATCGATGTCCTCGATCGCCTGCAGGGCGCAGTCTAACAAGGGACTGTCCGTATCTTCCGGCGCTTCTTCGAAGACCGTCTTATCGTAAAGTCCGATCACGTGCAAATTGACCACGCCCAAAACCGCCCCGACCGCAAGACCCCCGGCATGGGCCATAAAGGCCACGTTGGTGACATCGTTGTACATGGCCCAGGAATACAGTTCCTTTCCTATCCAGACGGGCAGCAGCAGGATGCCCCACATCTTGAAATAATTGAAGTAAAAGCCGAGGGATAAAAAGACCTTGATTTTCTTGAACCCGTAAAGCACGGTCATCAGGCCCATGAGCCCCGAGATAGCCCCGGATGCCCCGATCAGGGGCTGGGAACTGTCGGCGTTGACCACCCAGAAGAGGCTCACCGCCCCGATGCCGCCGATGATATACCAGGCTGTATACCAATGTCTCCCGCATCCGACTTCCAGGATGCAGCCCACCAGCCATAAAAAGATCATATTGCCCAAGAGGTGGCCGAAGCTGCCGTGTAAGAACATGTGGGTGATCATTGTGATCGGACTGGCCTCTGCCGGGATAAATCCATACCGATGAGTCGTGGTTCGGGCCAGCTGTTCTTTAAATGCCTGCCTTTGTTTTTTCCAGTCAGCGTATTCCGGATCGCCCGGAGAAATGATTTTTTCAGCTTCCAGGTCTGCCATGAACTCGGCATCGGTCTGCATGACACCGAGCACGTAGTTGATTTGCCGGGCGTTTAAGGCGGCATCCGGGTCGGCCGGGATTTCGATATCATATTGTTTGGCCTCGTCGAATGCGCCCGCTTCGGCATAGGCAATATAGTGCCGGGTTTCGATTTCGGCCAATCCGGACTGGTAGTAGTAGTGTATGGCTTTTTCAGCCTCTTTCGTGTCATTGAACTGAAAAATAAAAAAGACCAGGCAGTTGATCAAGATCAATGAAATGGTGATAATCGGCGGGTTTTTCAGACTGATTTTTCCGGTAATGGGGATAATCACTTGAAAGCTCTCAATTGCTCAATATTCGAGGATAATATGCAAACATATTCAAAAGGAACACCAGCAACAAGCCAACGTTGCAAATAACCGGTGTAAATTAAGCGCAGCGGAATTTGCATCCGAGTTAATTTGCCTTGTTATGAGAATTGATGTACATTCGGAGCAACATTTCAAAATTATTCTTGATTGCCCTCGATCAATCCCTTTTCTTTTAATATTTCAATTACAATGGAAATCTTTGATCCAGCCATGGTCCCGCCCAAAGAAAGCATAACCGAGCAAGCCTCCATAATCTCGTCAGCTGTAGCACCTTCATCTATTGCTTTTATGGTCTGCCCAAGGATACACCCTCTGCAACCCATAACAATAGCCCCGCACATTGCCATCAATCTTTTGGTCTTGGTATCAAAGATTCCGTCTTGATAAGTCTTCTGATAATGAGAATCGTACAGCTCCCCCTGGTCTTTCTGCCATTCGATTAACTTCCAAAAATTATCGCTTATATGGTTATACTCTTCTGCCAAGCTCGAATGTCCCATCTAATTACCTCCTTGGTGTTGAAATTTAAATCTCTTATTTTTAGGATTTTCGGCATCCATTTTGTTTTCATAAATAGTCGGTTTTGCCGGAGGACAAAATCTTCTCATAACGCGAAAATCACAGGCGCATGTTATTTTGCGTCCTGTGCATTTATTGGTTCGGCAAAACCGCTACTTCGTATGTAACTCAGTTCTGTCAAGAATCAAGACCCCGTTGCTTTTCAAAAGTAATACCTATTGCTTAACTGAAAAGGGATTCAGAAACTGCCGTCTCCAAAGAAGCTTCTTATCTACTTCATTTAGCTCAGCTTCTTCACAGACGGCGTCCCAATGCTGTTCGATTGTAGCAGTCAGGTTACCGAATATTTCGCGGGCTTCTTCTTCAGAAAGAAGGAAGTTGTGAGCGGTCTCAAGGCACGTTTTGAGTCGGCTCAGATTGTTGTCGCCAGATATGAGCATGGCCTGTGAAGCCTCATTTCCTGTGCGGCCTTGCGGACAAATGTCATACGCAGGTGTCAGGGTCAATACTTTACCGTCCCAAAACGCAGCATGATTCCGCGCATGATCGTCGGTATTGCCACACAGAATATTGAAGACGAGCCGAGAGAACAGCTCCTGCAGCGTATGCTTCGGATCGGTAAAACAGTGGCGGATAATCTCAGATAACGTTTCATAGCTGGCGTACCGCGCCATCATGTCATCTAAGCGAAATAGAGTTAGAGCTGAGACCATGGCCCTTCGTGCCCACTTGTCACCTTTTGGCACGCGGTCAAAGCGCTCGATCAACAGTATGTCTTTGTTAGCTGCTTTGGCCTGTTTTACTGGCGCAGCATTCAACCCGGCCAATTCAGCCAAGCGCATGGCGATGAATTCAGCTTTAACGACGCTATACAGATCGGAGCTGGATGAAAACTTGGCCACGTATTTTTTGCCCTGGTCTTGAATTACGGCTTTAGGACGAGCGCCACCAATAGAGCTGCCATGGAACAACGCCTGATCCAACTCCGGTGTAAGGGGCTCGCCTTTTTCGACCCGTTCTGCAGATTCAATCAATTCTTCCATACTGATATTATTTGCTATACGTGGCACATATTCTGTAGGGGAGAGCTGAAAATCAAGCGCGCCGATCCGGTCCGAGCCAGACTCCAGTAGGTAGGTCAGTTCATTTAGCTCGGCAGTATCAGTGTCGGCGCCTTTAAGCCCGAACTTTTTGTTGATAATCACACGCCGGCCCCACGCATCAGGCGCGGCATCCCTGATACAGCCGGGTATGGTCAAGCCCTCGGGCAAGGGAAGCACCCCGGCCTTTAGCGGCAATTCGGGTTCGTAAATTGAAATCGCAGGTTTGCTGTCACCGATACGATCCAGGTAGCTTTTACCATAGTTGAACAGGATATTGCCGTTATCCGCTTCAAGCCGCCCGGCTACGACAGGCTCAGTTTCGCCCGGCAGCCATATCCAGACAAAGGCTTCTTTCTCTGTCTTAGAAGTCATCGCGCACCGCTTTGGATTTCTTGCGAACAGATTTTGGCAGGAGCGCCAGCTTTTCCTTGGTTTGACGCAGGTATTTCGGCAACGCGCTTTCATCGGTATCAAACAGCTTGACACCAACAATGGTTGCCACTTCGAACACGGCTCCGATTTCACATTTGAGGTTTCCTTTTTCGATGCGTTGCAGCAGTCCTCTAGAAATACCAGCGCGATCGGCCAATTCCTGAGCAGTGAGCTTGCGCTCATTACGCGCTTCGCGGATCAACGCTCCGAGCAGGGCAGCCGCATCGCGGCTATAGCGTGAGTAGGTGCGTGTGATGGATTTTGGCATCATCTTTCCTTTGGTCCGCATATGGATCATCAGATAGATTGATGATCTTTCTGTGAACCACAGATAATGAATTTTCATCAGCTTGTCAAGTCTAAATTGATCCGCTTGTAAACCATGTGATCCTCTTATGAGCTATATAAAGACCATATTTTAACAATCTTTGGATACAGTTTACAAAAAGCTATCTGATAATTTAGGGACGAACGGCGCAAATCAGCCGCGCGGGCTTTTGCGTCGGCTGAATTTGCATGGAATTAAGTATCGTGTCCCCGGAATTCCGTAAGACACGACCACCGCAATAAGAGAGGTAACGAATCCAAGCACTGCCGCGATCATGCTGTCAGTCATGTCTTGTTTCCTTCCGTGCCCAACGGCGCTCTTCAGAGGGTGCGGCTCTTTGCAATCCGCTGCAAGAGCATGGTTAAGTTTTTACTTTTTGGCAGGTTTCCTGTATCTAATTTCTTTGTGTTTTTCTGGTATTGAGTCAATATATCTTGACGGCTTTAGTCCAAACGATGCCTTTGAAAATGTAGCTCCACCAGACCTGCTTCTGCATGAAAACAAATGCAATTGTTGTTTTGCACGAGTCATTGCAACGTAGAATAATCTTGCTTTTTCCTCTATATCATCACCACCTTGAGGCAATATTTGCTCAGACATTCCAATAACACAAACTATGTCCGCTTCTAAACCTTTTGAACTTTGCAAGCTGTATATCTCTACAGGAAGAAACGAACCACCCAGGGCAGAGATGGTTTTGTCAATACGCCATTCTTCGATCTCCCGTAAAAATCCTTTTGGACTCACACCGGGAGCAACGGCCTGTCCTGTTCGATGTAAAAACTCAGGCAGGTTGTCTCTTTTGCCCACTTTGCTGCTGTCCATAAGATTTTTAATGGGTTCTATACAACCAGACATAATGGCATTTTCAATTGGATGTTCGTCAACTCTTTTAGCCCTTTTGGTGAAGATTTCATAGTAAGTTATTCCATCACTCACTTCTCGCCAAAGATCCGCCCAATAGTCAGACAATTCTTTTCGGCGGTCATTTTTTCCTTTTTCGCTTAATGGCAACGTGCCTACCAAATCGTCGTAATTATTTGTTATTAAATCGATAAGATATCTTGTGATAGCATTGTCGTTTGGATTCGAATACCATTGCATTAGGTATTCATATCTCGTTAAACCTTCTTTGGAGGGCTCTGTTCTATATACGTAACGAATGCCTCTTCTTAAAAAGGTTTCTCTAATATGTGGCAAATAAAGTTTATTTGGAATTAGAATGATTGCCGATTTATTATTTTTGACGGCGGATTCGCATATATTAGCCACGGTATTTGATTCATAGATTTCTGAGGGGAGATTATGAACAATTATCTTTTCATTTCCTGAAATATCCTCACTAATAGTCAGCGGTGGTTTCTCCGCCCTATCAGGACAAAATGTTTCTACAACTGATCTAGCCTGCATATTCCGGATGATTCCGGCCACCCATTCCGATTGATGTCGGCCACCGATTCCGGATGAATCCGGCCGGCGATTCCGGACGAAGTCGGCCACCGATTCCGACGGAAGTCGGCCGGTGATTCCGATTGATTCCGGCCACCTGCCATAAGTCATTTTCAGAGCAAAGCTTCGCTGGTTTAACAACATCTTTAAAGGTAAGTTGTGCCTTCCTTTAACCAGAGCCGGGAGGTACAGATGCCAGCGGAGCGAATAACCATGCGCAAAATCAGAGAAGTTTTACGTCTTAAGTTCGAATGCGGGCTCAGCAATCGCCAGATTGCCAACAGCACCAGTGTGGCTCGCAGCACTGTAGGCGATTATGTCAGCCGGGCCAGGGCTGCAGGCATTGCATGGCCTTTAGCCGATGATATGGACGACCAACAGCTGGAAAAACTTCTATTCTACCAGGTATTGACTGCACCCACGCCACAGCGGCCTCCCCTGGATTTTTCCTATCTCCACAAAGAACTCAAGCGCAAGGGCATGACCCTCATGCTGTTGTGGCATGAGTATAAGGCCCAAAACCCTCAGGGCTATCAATACAGCCAGTTCTGTCATCAGTACCGGCAATGGTGCAACCAGCTCGATGTGACCATGCGCCAGGATCACCGGGCAGGAGAAAAACTGTTTGTCGACTACAGCGGCATGACCGTATCGATTACAAACCCCAAAGACGGCATGATCCGGAATGTACAAATCTTTATTGCCTGTATGGGCGCATCCAATTACACCTATGCCGAAGCAACAGAGAGCCAGGGACTTGCTGACTGGATCGACTCCCATGTCCGGGCTTTTGAGTTTTTGGGCGGTGTTCCGGAACTGGTCATCCCGGACAATCTCAAAAGCGGTGTCACCCGGGCCTGCCGCTATGAGCCGGATCTAAACCCGACGTATCTGGATATGGCCAATCATTATGACACTGCAGTGATCCCGGCGCGCAAACGGGCGCCCAAGGACAAGGCAAAGGCTGAAGTGGGCGTTCAGATCGTTGAGCGCTGGATCCTGGCAAAGCTTCGCAACCGCACGTTTTTCAGTTTAACCGAGCTCAACCGTGCCATTGCAAAGCTTCTGGAAGAATTAAACAACAAGCCGTTCCAGAAAATGCCCGGAACCAGAAAAAGCGTGTTTGAAGCTGTGGACAAACCAGCCCTAAAACCCCTGCCGGTACATCGCTATGAATTTGCCTGGTGGAAAAAAGCCAAGGTCAACATCGACTATCACATCGAAATCGATCGGCATTATTACAGCGTACCCCATCAGATGGTCAAAAAAGAGATCGATGTCCGGCTTACGGCCAACACGGTGGAATGCTTTTATAAAAGCAAAAATATCGCCGCACATCCCAGAAGTGATCGCCCCGGGAGGCATACCACATTAAAGCAGCACATGCCGGAACGTCATCAGAGATACCTGCAATGGACCCCTGAGCGCCTGCTGCGATGGGCTAGGCAGATCGGGCCCAGCACAGCTGAGTTGGTTCAAAACGTTATGAAATCCCGCATACATCCCCAGCAGGGCTTCCGAAGTTGTCTGGGGATATTGCAGCTGGGCAAAAGTTACGGGGAAGAGCGTCTGGAAGCAGCTGCCAAACGAGCCAACGCCATCGGCGGGCTCAGCTATAAAAGCGTTGAGTCGATCCTGAAAAATGGCCTGGATCAAAAGCCTTTGCCGGATGAAGACCCGTCAGGGGACTGCATTGAGCACGCCAACATCCGGGGGCAAAAGTACTTCCAGTAAAAGGTATGGATCTGATCTGAATTGGGGGCGCTGCCCCCAAGCCCCCGGGGTTTGGCGCATAAAAGACCAAAGTATGAAGAAAAGGACCGTACACTTGGGTACGGCCCCCATACTTCGGCCGCCCCTGGCCGGCGCTCGGGTCGCTCCCCAGCGTTGCCCTATCCTCCGGCAGAGGCGTTTATAGCATAGGTCATGAACGATATTTTGAACAGACAAAAAATAAGGGAGCCTATCATGCTGACCCATCCGATTATAGAAAAACTGCAGGTGATGAAGTTTTACGGTATGTGCAAGGCCTTTGAAGAGCAGCTTCAGATGGCCGATATCGGCAAATTTTCTTTTGAAGAGCGCTTTGGTCTGATCGTGGACCGTGAAAAGACAGAACGGGAAGACAGGCAGCTCAAAACCCGGCTGCGCAAGGCAAAGCTGCGTCTTGCAGCCAGCATTGAAGACATTGATTTTAATCATCCTCGCGGGCTGGATAAAGGACTGATTTTGTCGCTTGCATCCTGTCAATGGCTAAAGGCCCATCATAATGTATTTATCACCGGCCCGACAGGGGTGGGCAAGTCGTATCTGGCCTGCGCCCTTGCCCAGAAAGCCTGCAGGCAAGGATATAGTGCCCTGTATCTGCGCTTGCCCAAACTGTTTGCCGACCTGGCCCTGGCAAAAGGAGATGGGCGCTACGCCAAACTGCTGTCCACATTGGCCAAAACAAACCTTTTGGTCCTCGATGACTGGGGGCTGTCGAAATTAAACAAGGAGCAGCAGAGAGACTTTCTTGAGATAATAGAAGACCGCTATGAACTGCAGTCAACCGTGATTACCAGCCAGTTGTCGGTGTCGCACTGGCATGAAATCATTGGTGATCCGACAATGGCCGATGCCATACTCGATCGTATGGTCCACAATGCTTATAAAATCGATTTGAAAGGAGGCTCTATGCGGAAGAAAAAAACAGCGTTGACTTAATCCCGGTAATTTGTGAGAAAAAAAGAGCGTCGCTTTGCTCCGAAAAAGTGGCCGACATGGACCGGAACAGGTGGCCGGAATCATCCGGAATGGGTGGCCGACTTCCTCCGGAACAGGTGGCCGGCTTCGTCCGGAATCAGTGGCCGACTTCACCGGAATACGCACTAGCCCCTATGGCAATATGCTCAGGACATCTCCAGCTAACTGAAAGCCTTCCGATACGAGGATTTTGATCGAAGTATGATTCAAAATTTTTAATGTATTTTGGATCACCCCCACGAAATGAATAAATGCTTTGGTCATCATCACCAACAGCGAACACACCATCCTCTTGACCTTCTGAAAGTAGCCCTATAAAGTCACACTGGGCTTCATTAATATCCTGATATTCATCAATAAGCAAAAACCGGGTTTTTTTTCTAAACTCAGTCGCAAAATCTTTCCGTTCAGCTAAAAATCTACAAGCCAAAAATATCAAATCATCATAGTCTACATAGCCAGACGATCTCAATATCGTCCTATATGCCCTGCAAACGTTGCAAAGATCAGATTCATCTTCTTTACAATTACCCTTTGTTCTACAATTTTTAACCGCTGTACAAATGTCTGTTTCAAATCCTTCGATTCTTGCTGCATCTCGCATCAATACGTTTTTGAACTCTTGATTGGCGAGAACTGAATAATCTTTCGGTAATCCAAAAAATTCTGGAAATTCTCCAATAATTGAATTACCAAGACTATGCATCGTATTGATAATACTGGGACATTTGTCGACTCCAGCTTCTTTGCTTTTATTTGATAGTCGAGTACGCATACTCATTGCTGCTGCGGTTGTGAACGTTATTACTGATATTTCGTCTGGATCCGCGTTCATTTCTGAGAATAGGAATAATATCCGTTTTTCAATTTGATATGTCTTCCCAGTTCCGGGACCTGCGAGAAGGAGAATAGGCCCAGGAAAAATAGAATAGGCGTGCAAGGGGTCTTGGATTTCAATCATACATATCCTTCGTTGACTTAAAACTTAACGCGTTGATCACCGGTTTATCCGGTGCATTATCTTGTTGGAGAAATTTGTAATCGTGGTCCGTTCCCTGTTTTTTCTACAGTTCGTGATCTGGATGGGATGAACTTCAAATTGCTGAGCCAGTGCAACCAGCGTTTTTCCCCCTGCCATTGCTGCCAGTGCACCTTCGCCTTGAAGGTTGCCGAATGTTTTCTTCTCGTCCTCTTTGCCATGGTTCTGTCCTTGTCTATCCCCTTTCATGGGCATTAGTGGTAGCAGATTTTCCACTTAACAGCTTGTTCAATTTTCTGGGGCCACTTCTGTGGAGGCAAATGATAAAGCTATGTGTATAATGGGCTAGTTCATTCCAAGCTACAGTATTTCCTTAACATCTTTATTATCTCCATACTCTTCCGCAACAGTTTCAATCAAACTATCGATATTTATATTACCTCCTCCACCTAACTTCAAAGTTCTAATAGCTTCGACCCATTGACCTTTACCTGATTGACCTATATTAATTAAAGATAAATCCCCACCTGCCGCTACCCATATTTGATTATCTCGCAATCCTCCTGGATAAAGCTTACACATAATTTCAACTAGCTTTTGCTCTCGGGTGCGTTCGATTGTAGCATCTGAAAAATCTAGTTGCTCCAGCAGGCCGAACAGGAAGGCGGCCACGTTGGCCGATGCGTAAAGTTGGGAGCCTTTACCGTCCATTTGCCCTTTATCGTCCACAAGATCGGAAATTCCGCGAAGCAGCAGGGTTTTAATCAAGGGCCGCATGCGACAGACTTCCAGAAAGCCGAGGCCTTCCATTTCGATGGCAAGAGCATGGCTGGCGTTTTGTTTAAGGAATTGATGAAGGTCTGAATCAATGGAAGTATCTACCTTTTCACCGGAAGCAATGGTGCCGGTATAAGTGCTGATGACGGAAACAAATTCCGGGTTCAGTAGCTTCTCAGTTGTTTGTTTCCAGGCTTCGCTTTTTGCATACTGACCGGCCAACTGTTCCAGGGCATATGTGGAAGCACCAAATTGTGGCCGGGGTTTAATATTGTTTTCTTCGGCCTTTCCGCGCTCGTAACCGTAAACGTCCCGTCCGATTACAATGTCACCGACGTTTACATCCTTCAATCCCCCGGCCACACCTGCAAAAAAAATGTATTCGGGATCAAAATGGGCGATAGCGCGTTCAGTTTCGATTGCGGCATTCACATTGGTTTGATCGGTACGGACAACGATCACTTCAAGGGTTTCACCGGTGAAGAGGTAGGTGCCTTTGGTATAGTCGGTGCCGGTTGCAGGGTGTACTACCGGCTCTATGTTTTTTAAATGCTGCTCGATAGCGCGACGTTCCACTTCCAGCGCGGTAAGAATAATGATGGGTTTCTTCATAGTGATTGAATAAGTTGTGTTAATGTGGAATCTCCGTGAAATTCTTTCTGCATCTCTTTTATTAATTTTTTTACCGATGGCGAACCACCCTTTCGAATATGATTTATGGCGGACGTCCAGCTTTGCTTTCCTGAAACACCTTGATGGGCGAGTTCTTCTAATTTCCCACCTGCGTTCGTCCACAACCCATTTTGAGTTGGTCCTAAAGGATAAAGCTCCACCGCTTTGGAACGAAATGCCTCCCACCATTCATCATGCGTAATCGCATCAGACTTCAATCCAGTAACCGAAAGACCTAACCGTCGAAAAAACCCGAGTAAGTGGATACATTGCAATAAGGCTGGTACCAAGTCCTTTCTATGAAAGCGATTATTGTACAGATCCTCAACTACCTTTTTCCATCTGTTATTAGAAACAAGCCGACCAAATTCTTCCGCCTCTGCTGGTGAAAAGTGATGGTTCTGTATCAACTGCTCTGCGTGATTTTCTCCCAATCCGGGCAGTACATTGAATAGCTGTAGCTTCTTGGTTAGCGGAATGGTTTTACTGCTGATAACATGCTGTTGCACTTTCTGGGATTGCAATCCGTTTTTCAACTCAGCTTCGAGGTCATTGTAGCTTAATTTGCCGCTGGCGAGCTCCTCAATCAGCTCTAGAAGCGTTGCGGTAATGAATCCAGAACGTGCTTTCTCGGGAAGCTCTGGCCAGATGGACACCCGGTGGGGATAGTCTTTCAGGCTGCTATACTTTCCAATGCTTATGGCATTTAGCAGAGTTCCGCTAAACGCATTTCCAGCCAGCAGGTGATCGAGAATTTCGAACAGGGTGTGCTGTGGGTTGGAAATGCCCGACCACACTTCACTGCCTTGTTCAATGGCTGCTTTCCAGCACTGTTGCCAACCTTCGCTTGCAATGTCGATGCCTTTCAGTAACTTGCTGTTTTCGGTAATCAGTTTTCCTGCGATGCGGTGCAAGCGGGCATCGGTGTGACAGGCTGCTACGGGCACAAAAGAACTGCCGTTGATGCTTCCGGACAGAGCTTGGAGTGCTATAGTATGATCTTGATCAGTGTCGATACGCAACTGAGCTTCGATGGCCTTTTCAGCAGAATAACGCTGCACAGCCACTTTCGCGTGTAGCACAAGCCAACCCTTTTGTTCGGCCATGTGCAGAACTTCTTCGGCAACTGCTGTTTCCAGTTTTGGGATTTTTTGGGTCAGCTCGTTTTCAGCATCATCCGGCAACCAGGAAGTGTGTTGGGCAATCAACGTAGGTTCTTTTTTCATCCATTGCCACAAAATGGGGGCATCGCTAGGTTGTCGTTTTTTCAGCCGGTTATTTGCATAGCCCAAAACCGTCCTGACCCACCAGTTTTTCGTTTCAGCTTCCAGTGCTTTTGCCAGCACAACACCGCACTCTTTCGCTTGTTTTCCTTTAAGAAGATGGTTGGTGAGCCAGTCACGCAGTGCATCCGAAGCGGAAGTTATTGCATCCGGGAATCCTTTCCAGCTTTGGTATATGAGAACCATGAACATATTTACCGGTGCATTGGGAATGGCTTGAAGAATAGCAGTCATCAGCCTGTTTTTGCCTTTGATGCCAAGCCTTTCATTGGGACTAATCTGCGAAATAAAATTGGCCAATACCAACAAGTGGTTAAGCCTAGGGTCCTTGTCGAGGTGGTGGTAGGCTTTACCATAATCCTCAAGCCGGTTGAGCGTTTCTATAGAGTCAATTTTCGGGGCAAAATCATCGAGCAAGGTTTCAAAGGGAGCTGCCTTTTTAGCATCTCCTACCAGCCAGTTTGCGGCTGAGGATAACAGTGTCTGCGATTCACCCTTAGCGATTACACGAAAGGAATGCCGTTCCCACAGGGTTTTAGCGTATTCGGGAATGTAAAGTAGGCTGACATATTCGTTTTTAACATAAGAGGGGCCGAATGCCGCTCCGATTTTTAGCATGTGCTTTACTTTGGCCGGTAACTTGGGCCAGATTCGGGCCACCCATTCCCAGAAGCCTTCCTTCCCCAACCAAACAAATCGCTGGTTTTGCAGCAAGGCATTGGTGGCGGCAGCTTCCCTTCCATCCACTGCTCCTGTTGTCATCATAGCTTCCTGGGATTGGTACTCCAGTGGGGTCATTTTCGCTTCTTTTTGAATGCCGGGCAGGTGATATTGAAACAGGTTACTGAGGTTGCGCACTCGGTGCAAGTCAGCTTTTGGGATAAAAAGGGTGTGCGAAAACACCCGTCCGGAACGTAGCCCTGGACTCTTATCAGGAAATGTTTTAATTAGCAGAAAATGATCTTCGGCAAAAAAACCGCGCACCACAGGGCCGGACAAAATCCCTTCTTCAGGTCGGTCGGCCAAATCAGTGTAGCCGCTTACCCTTCTAAACAGCTCGTTTTTTGCATCGGAAGCAGCTATCATATCGTACCCGGAGGTTTTTCCCTGCACTTCTCCGTATATGGCCTGGTGGATAACTATCATAGACTCAGGGCTTTTTCGATAAGACGGGTCAGGTCTTTTTCCTTCGGACTGTCGTCCAGTACCAGATAGCCTAAATTTTGAGGCATCTCGTCTAGATATTTGTCGCGGGCCTCATCAGTCTTCAGAGGGAATTCCTGTGCGGATACTCCAATGATCTCGACGGCTCCTGGCAACCAGTTGGCTGCAATGAACTGGGTGAACAGCGGCAATTTCTGCTGCAAAATTTCTTCCGGTGTCGAATCGGTATTGAGCTCGTCCCAGCAGGTTAATGCAATGAGCAATGGCGGGGTATCGATGAGGTCTTTCATGCCTGTGCCGCGTGCGTGCAGCAGCACTTGCACTAGCTCGATGAATTGGGATTGATCGGAAGTACCGTAGATTGGGGAATTCGTTTCTTTCGGGTCTTTTACAGCATAACCCTTCTTGCTTAAATCGAAGCGGTGTTCAATTTCTGATGGGCGAATGAAGAGGATCCATCGGTCGTTTGTTTTCGCCCGATCAATCCACGTTTTGTCGTATTCCATCATTGCAACGAGGTCGCGTACCTGCTCCCCGCCATAATCTTTGCAATGTAACACAAATTCCTGCCCTTCATGTATGACCGGTATTTTTACCTCCAGGTTATCGGTAGAAGGAGTTGATTCCGTTTCTTTCCCTTCAGCCAATCGATCGTAGGCGCTTTTGATGCCATCGATGTTTTCAGGTGCGGAAGCCAATTGCAGCTTTCCTTTTTTATCCATTAGGCGACCATATAATTGGGCCAGAAAGGTGGTTTTCCCCGATCTGGGCGGTCCGATGATCAATATTTCGTTATTTGTTGCCATAGCTGCCTCGGTATAAAAAGAAAAAATCATCTGTTTGAATAGATACAGGTGCGATGCGCAGTGGCTGCGGGTTGGCCAGTAGGTTGAGCACCGTTTTTGCCACACCTACATTATTGATGTGACAAAGCTGGTCGGAGTCGGATTTCGAATAATTGCTGATCTCCAGTGATACGGCTCCGGGAAAGGTTTCGGACAGGCTTCGTTTGATGGCCTCCACAATGTTTTCACGCATCTGGTCGGCCAGATCGGCTTTCGCCCATACGATCACCACCGGCCTACCTCGAAGGCCGCTTTTTAACTGTTCGGCTAATTGAACGATGTCACGTCTCGCCCTGCCCCGCTGCTCGATAATTGCCTCGCAATCAACAAACAACAGGAATGCATGGGCATTGTCATAGATCCAGCGGGCATTTTCAGCAGCAGGATCGTTCACGTTATCCGCCCATTTTGAAAATACTTCGCCTGATGAGTCAGCAAACAAAATGTCGTGTAAAAAACCATCGTGGCGCATCGCCAAGTGGTAGAGGCTGTAAAAATCCTTGTCGGAAGGCGTGGCATTAGGGTTTCGTACCGTGCCGTCTTCCTGCACCTGCAATGTTTTGGCCTGCAATTCCCACCCGTTCAGCGTATAGCTACCGGCAAAATCCCAGTTTTCGATGCGCTTTCCGTTGAACAGCAGCGAGTACAGCATGGCGAGATAGGTGGTTTTTCCCGCCCCGGACGCTCCTACCAAACCGATGATTCTGGGCGTACCCCGGTGTGTCAGAAGATCGAGCTGTTCGGGCCGCAACCATTCTCCCGTCCAAGGAATGGACGTAGTCGCAGCTGACCTTTTCGCAGTTTTGGCCAGTGCTTCTGCAGCTCCTGCTTTTTCGAAAAACGGACATTGCTCGTGCAGCGGGCCAGCTAATTCAAGACAGAAGTCATCAGGTGCATGGCAACCTTCTTTGCTACATCTTCGCTTTACCATATATTACCTCATTTAGCGGTTACCAGTTTCTGGGCTTGCAACCCGTGAAACAACCACACCGCCAGATCGGATAACGGCAGTTTGGCTTTTTTGTCAATACCCGTTTCTGTTAAAAAATCGGTGGTCTCACCCGACTGCACGACATTGGCCCATGCGTTAAGCAAGGGTTTGCGTTGTTCTCCTTGTTCAGCATATTCTTTCAATGCTGATTGAATGTTCTCATGCAGGCTAAGGCTATCCTTTAACCAGTCTGTGAGTGGGAGTTCTTCGGCTGCCTGATCTCCGTGCACGTCTTTAAGCGTTTCCCGCAGTAGGTAATCCACACTTTCCGGATAAATAGCCTCTACCTGTTGGGCCAGGTCGAGCGCCATGCCAACGGCCGCGCTCAATTGGTCAAGGCTGCGGTAACTGGTGTTCAGCATACGAGAATATAACGATTGCTTCCACCAGAGGAGCTCGCTGCGCTTGTTGTTGGCGGTGATGCTGTTGGCGATAGAAGTATTCATGTCTTCGAAAAACGACTGAAGTTCGGCTAAATAAGCGTCCAGTCCCTTTTGTATGGAGGGTGATATGGAGGAAAGGGATTTGGTTTGTTGTGTTAATGCTGAATTTACAACTGCAGCAATTCCTTCAGCTGACTGTTCGGCCATATATTTTGGCCACTTCCAGTTATTTTGACCTTGATGATGAGGGTTTGCCCCTCCTCCAGCACTATCTTTCCACCCAGAGTGAACCATCGCATCAAGTAAGTGGTTCTTTAGAACTTCTTCATCTAATTGAGCCGCTTTCACCCCCGAAATGGAAATCTCAGCTCCTTTAAATGTATTAGCCTGAATTTTGTGACTGATTCCCCATGCCGCCTGTCCATTTTCCTCCGTTCGGTCGGCCAACTCCTGTAAAAACCCACTGATCACACTCTCCTCCGAATCAAGCTGATAATGCCTAATCACATCTCGGGCTGTCAGCCAGACAAGAGCTGCCGTAGCCGCATCGTCTTTTGACAGTTGGCTCAGCGATTCCAGAATCACTGCCCGCACGTAGGTGGTGGATTTATCTTTGGTGGCAGTCACACTGTTCTTAAAAGCAGTCCACTTTTTGATGATGATCGTTTCCACCTGCTGCACCACCGGGTCGCTGTCTTTTACCTTTGGGTCGAGCGCCACTAGGCAATAGGGGATGGTATCGGACTTTACCTTTCTTCTTGTTAGGTATTTTTTAACTTCTTGCACGGCCTTCTTCAGGCTATCAATGTTTTCTTGGACATCAGTTTTGATGTGCTGTTCGTTAAGGTAAGTTTGAAGTATTGATTCAGTCATTTAAAATTGTTCCTTTTTTCTTGTCCAATACATAGGACATTAAAGTTTATTATGTATTTTTAACATTTGTTCGAATAATTATGTCTCTTATAGAAAAATCTTGAATACTTGAGATATTTATGAGTTTCATTTTTCTTTGAGCATAACGCTTCACATCACCGGCAGCAAAATGCAGAGCGACGAGGAACGAGGAGCGGCGCTTTTTGCTGTCCGAGTGCTTGTGATTGTTAGCCCTTTTCCAATATCACTGTCTTGTGAAAAAGCATGTTCGGTCCATCAGTATCGATCAACCCGACTTCTCTGGCTTTTTTGATAGTCTCTTCAAACGCTGATTTTGAAACATGAAATGGAGGCTCCACTATGAGGACTTGTCCATTTGGTTTTAGTATTGACCTTATCTCATCAAAAAGCCCTTCCTTGTTTTGAATCTCGTGGACCACATAAAACAATAAAACAAAATCAACGTGATCTGATACCCCTATTTTACCCTCTTCGCATTTGTGCAGTTTGATTCGCGCCTCAAGTTCTGTACCGTCTATCTTCTCTCTTACCTTTTGAAGCATCCCTTCCTGTAAGTCGCAAGCAATCACCTGCCCCGATTTGCCAGCCATGAGAGCCATAGCAACCGAGAAAAAGCCTGGGCCACATCCCACCTCAAGAACTGTCATTCCCTCTTTTATATATGGTCCTAGTATTTTCTGAGGATTTTGGAACCACCTCCGAATTCTATTATCAAGACTACCCGCTCTTTCAACCGGGCATACACGATTACATCTATCACTCATTTCATTTTTTTCCTTATATGGGCTAACGTTGACCTGTGCTGCGCGGCCCCGGTGCCTGCAAAAAGAAACTGCGACCCCGCGTCAGCACGAGGAAATGGTTATGTGCTTTTTATGTCATTTATCTTTTTTTCAAGATCTGCAATTTCAAGCGGCAAAGTTTCAAGCTTTTCAACCTCAAAATTGAAATCTGAATAGACTAAACTTCGTATCTTTTCTTTTTTGGCAGGGATATACTCTAAAATATTCGGTTTTTTTTCGAAAATTAAAGAGTACAGAAAAAACAATACTATAGGCATTGCACCATTAATTATATATGTGAATTGCTCCATTACATTCCATGAATACTTATAAATAAGTCCGAATGTAACTATGTAATAACCTACTACAACAAGTGCGATTATTCCTTTATGGGTATTAATTTTTTTGTTGACAATTCTATCATAAAATTCCTTATTTTTTCTTAGAGTATCGTTAGATTCTTTTTTCTCAGCCAAAAGCATTTCATAAGAATTTAGAGAAGTACTCAAGGCTTGTTGCTCTGCCTTATTTTTTTTCATTTCTGTTTGTTTAATTTCTGCTTTTTTCCTCTCAATCTCAGCTTTGAGTTCAGTGTTTTCTTGGCAGTGCATTTCTGCCTGCTTTTTTGAGATCTCCTGCTCTCGCATGAATCTTTCGATACTGTCTTCTGAGATAGTGCTTAAAATTGATTTGATTTCATCCTGCTTTATTTCTTCAGGTTTCCTGGCTTGACTTCTCAAGTTAACAAGTCTCGCTTTTGCTTGCTCTTCAGTAAGTTCACCATTTTTGAATTGAGTATTCAGTTCATCAAATTTTGCACCAACTGACTCGTTGAGAATAGAGGATAAATTCGTTTGGGCTTTCGTAATAATGCTCAGTGAATTCGGAAAAGCATTTTCCCCAAAACCTTTATTAAGTTTGAACCAAAATTTGTTTGTTATCCAATAAAGGTTTGTTGCCAAAGGGACAGTACCTTCATCTTTGACTTTTGCATGCCATGCAACTTTTGCCGTGGTTGAGTTGCCTGTTAAAAGGATATATGGAATATTGTAAAAATTTTTCTGATTATTTTCTTTACGTAAAATACTGATGTAGTTTAGAGCAGAAATGTTTTCTGAAATATCTTGACCAAACTCATCTGACAAATCTTTGATGGTTTCTAAGTCAATTATGTTGTACTTAAAGTTATCTTCATCGGAAACTGTGGGACCAGATTCCTCTGTGATTCCATTTCTTTTTAGGAACTCGTAAAACTCAGTTTTCTTTTCATTTACATCACTGGAGTTTTTGCAACCTTCAATTACAGTCAGCATTGCGGTTGTTCTTGGGTCAGGCGCGCCTTGACCTCTTACAATGTACTCAGCTTTTGTAAAAAAACGTTCAATCCGATCTTTTACTTCAGAAAAATACCTTAATCGAATTAGTTTCTTTTTCGATTTTTGATTAATTTCTGTTACCAAATTAAAGAAATCATCAAAATTTGACTTAAAAAGTATTCCATTATATCCAGCGAAATGATAAAGCATTTCTGTATCTAAAAATATATTAAGTTCAGATTTCCAAGAGCCTATTTCATTCAAGTTTGGATTATGGGTCAAACCTGAGTATAAAATTACACCTTCTCTGATTTTTGCTAAGTCGTTTCTGAAAGTTTCAAACTTGTTGTTTTCTATAATATAACCACTTATGTATTCAGAATAATCTTCACTGTTAGCCCAATCCATTAAGAATGAGAAAAATGATTGCACAATACATTCTTTTTCTTTTTCTTCTATACATATGTCTTTTTTTTTTCGATATAGTTAATTAACCCGTCAACAATATCGCTACTTTTTTGTAAAGACATATCTTTAAGTGACGATACATCATTACTTGTTCTTTCAAATTCTTTATCGACTGAAAATATATCTCGTTCTTTTGTGATATGGTCTAGCCTTCCGAGTGATGTGCTTACAACTGCTTCTGGAATAGTGAAACCAAATGAATCATTAAGTAGATTTGTGATTTCTGTTAATGTAAAATTGTATTTGCCATTTGTTGATATAATTTCATTTAAAAATCTACTTATTATTGCATATATATCTGTCTGGCTGTTGTATAGCTCTCTAAATACAGCTAAGGATGCTAATGATGTGATTTGTTTTAATCTTTCCATAGCTTTTGCTTTCTTCAGTTTAATTAATCTTCGCCTGGTTCTCTTTACACATAATGATTAAATTCAGCGGGCGCCGTAGGCGATCCGCTGGAATGATTGGTTCGCACTTTTACTGTTTATTTATTTCTTTTTTTCCACGATTCGTAAGCTGCCAGGCAGATTTTGGACCTTTTAACCCAGGAACCATCTCAAGCAAACCAGCATCTCTCAGCTTGTAAAATTCGATTTTGACTAAATTTTCAGACTTAATTCCAGTAATATCTCTAGCCTGAAAATTGGTTATTCTTTCGTTTGTTTTAAGGAATTCTAAGATTGCCTCTGTTGGCGCAGCAAGAGGTATGTGTGGCAAAACAACCTTGACATAATTTTTGTCTTCAAAAATTTCTGGGTCTTTCAACCCCCATTCTTTCATCTTCTGGAAAGTAGTATTAAGCCCCTCTCCTAGATCCTTGTTTGGTGCTTCTTTATATCTGTTGAGAGTTCTGACAATTTTAGAGTTTCTCGAATAACGTGCATCCAAGATATTTTCAACAGTTACATATCCGGGTAGACGTCCGGGGCTTAACACCTCAATTCTGTTATTGAAAATCAAGATTTGAATGTCATCAGATATTGAGTAGTCACGGTGTATTAAAGCATTGACTACAACTCATCTCAAAAAAACTAGACATAAGAACTTGATTATGCAATATAATCAAGATGGACATAACAAATGAACAATGGAACCGGATAGAGCC
>NZ_JACDUS010000019.1 GCF_013761005.1 Desulfosalsimonas propionicica | reverse complement strand
TTCTCGGGCCGCCGCCGGTCCGACCGATGTGCTTGAGTCTTCGATCAACTATCTGGGAATTTCAGTCTATCCCGGCATCTACCGGATGACCCTTTTTTCTAATGAAAAAATACCCACTGAATTTGAAGTTACCGTTACTTATTTTCATCCTCAAATTGGAAATAAATATTCTGATGTATTCTACGTTGATTTCAATGATTATTTGCACACTGAAATCCAAGAATCGGAAATATATAAACATGGGAAAAAGATAGAAGAAAGCATAAAAAGCTTAGCGGGCGAATTGAAATCAATAAATAGGCACTTAGAAAATATTTCTGCTATAGCTGGTCCAACCGGATTGGATTTTTCCATAACCTCTCTAAAAGACATAAGAACGCTTTTATCAGGAGGGAGTTCATTGGTTAAAATTGATCCAGTTTGTTGCGACCACTCAGTTTTTCGAGAAGTTCTGGAGATTGATAATAATCTGGCATTTAAGCTCGAACAACATTTTTGGCAATACAAGTCTTCTGAAGGCATAGAAAATATAGAAAGTTTATCTCAAGAAATTTTGGACAGGTTTAATCAATACTTTAAATCAACAACAAGTATCAATGCTAATTCAGCCGACGCAAAAAAGCCGCGCGGCTGATTGGCGCCGATAGCGGTTAAGGAGGATAACATGCTGCGACGGGGAGATTCCTGCAGTTCCTTCAGTATACAGACAATAACAATAGGTTGTCTCAGAAAAAAATCTTTTTTTGCTTTTATTTAAAATGTCTCGTGCTCAATGTTTGCGGTTCTCGTGAGATGAAAAATGGGATTCTTATCGAAATGGAGATTGTTCAGATCAAAATGCTCATGGTGCAAGGCAAAGATACCAGAGAGTGACCTAGTAAATGCGCTTTCACATCATTCGTGGCAATCAGGACAGCTTTTTTACAAGAAATGCAGGGGCGAGGGTAATTATCAGGCCCGCTGCCCCATCTGTAATAACGGAAAGAAAAAGGAAACTGAAGATAGATCCTATAGTCATGATGAACTCGAAAGAATGCATAAACATTGCCTCGACTATCTTCTAAACGATTACAAATATCAATACAGCATTCATTATAATACAACACTGGAAAATATGACTCAAAATTGTAAAAGATGTGGGCAATATATTTTTAGGGAAAATGCTGAATGCCCCTTTTGTAAAGAAAAACAAAAAATGTAAGGGTAGAAGAAAAGCAATTGCGCAACTGGGGTCGGGCCAGAATAACTTGTTAAATCATAATAAATATATAAAAATTAAAGCTTGTTTTTGGTCCTATATTTCACTTTTTTTCTGTAAAAACGGCATTTCAGTCATGGCAAGAGCAAAGCGGCATTACATGCCCAAGCAAATATAGCATATCAGAACATTCCGCGCTGGGGAATACTGCCCGGTCGTTTTGTTTGTTTCTACATCCGCGGCATGAGATTAAGCCTCGACATAGATCATGGCTGCCAGGAAAAAATAGCCCCAAACAGTTGGGCCTTTACGGAGCAGAGCGATGAGTCGCATACTCGCATTTACATCAGGACCGCAGGATTGGCAGAAGTTGCTCGCAGATCCAGTGAAGCAGTGGCGATCTGGTTATTCTGCCCGGACTCTGGCTTATTGCTGGGAGGCATCAGAGGGGTTTCCGCCTGAGATCGCAGCGCCATTCAAGCAGTGCAGCGATCCATTGATAGCTGATCTTGTTCCGATTCTTGCAGTACCTGAGTTCAAGGTGCCTCTTCCAGGCGGAGAGCGTGCTTCACAAAACGACATCTTCGTATTGGCGCGCTCTACCGCGGGGCCTGTATCGATTATGGTTGAGGGCAAGGTCAATGAATCTTTCGGCCCCACTCTTGATGAATGGACTTATGCAGCATCCCCCGGCAAGAAAAAGCGGCTTGGCTTTCTTTTGCGCAAACTTGGCCTCACAGAACAGCTTCCCGGCACAACCCGGTATCAGTTATTGCACCGGGCTGCCTCAGCCATTATAACCGGTGAACAGTATCGCGCTGTGGCAGCGATACTGTTGGTTCACTCCTTCAGCCCGGAATTTTCCGGCTGGGCGGACTACCAAGCGTTTACCCGGCTATTTGGAGCCGAAGCAAAGCCTGGGATCATGCAGCGCCTGAATGCTGATTCCAGTATTCCGCTGTTTATGGTTTGGGTTGTTGGCAATCCCATGTTTTTACAAAGCTGATGGCAATGGATTGAAGTAAATACGTAAAACATTTTCATTTTATTGATAAATTCGTATCATCTCAGCCCGAAAGGCAACGGCAAAGGAACAAAAAGTCTGTTACAAGGTGTTCAAATGAGAAAAGAATACGATTTTGAAAAAATGAAAGGCAAAAAAAGCCGATTTTATGAATAAGACCCCGAAATTCGGAATAGCGGTAATAATCAATGGAATCCTTGAAGCAAAAATTAAGAGAGTTTGCAAAGGCCCGGGACTGGGAGCAGTTTCATTCGCCAAAAAATCTTGTCATGGCCTTGAACGTGGAAGTTGCAGAGCTCATGGAGCATTTCCAGTGGCTCACGCAAGACCGAAGCAGAAACCTGGATGTAGAAACCCGTAAAAAGGTCCGGCAGGAAATCGGGGATGTTATGGTCTATCTTGTCCGGCTGGCCGATGAGCTCGGGGTTGATCCGGTAGCGGCTGCGGAGGAAAAAATTTCTGTCAATGAAGCCAAGTATCCGGCAGAAAAGGTGCGGGGCAGCTCGAGAAAATACAATGAATATGAATGATGTCAGCCACAAGGCGGGAAACCGTATATGCTGATTTATTCTGCGACCAAAAGAGAGTTCAGGAAAGATGTTTTATCCAATCGAATCGAAGAGAAAATATTAACCGTTTACCAGGAAAGAACGGGCAATACAACCAGTCAGAGCGAGATCCGGTCATGGAGAAATTCCATGCAGTATATGCACAACGTCCTGGATTTGACAAAAATTCCAAATGATACCGGCGTTGCCATTGAATACCGGATACCCCAGTCTTCCAAGCGGATTGATTTTATTCTGACGGGCAAGGACCAGTACCAAAGAGATATGGCCATTATCGTGGAGTTGAAGCAATGGTCCAAAGTCAGCAGAACCGAAAAAGATGCGGTTGTCCGGACGTATCTTCAAAGAGGGCAATGCGAGGTCGAGCACCCCTCCTACCAGGCATGGACATATTCAGCGCTGCTTTACGATTTTAACGAGACGGTCAGAAAAGAAAAGATTCAGCTCCGTTCCTGCGCCTACCTTCACAACTGCGTGTCCAACGATGTTATCAACCATTCCTTTTACAATGAACACACCTCCAGGGCGCCTTCTTTTTTGAAGCAGGACACCCGAAAGCTGTCTGACTTTATAAGAAGTTTTATCAAATACGGTGATGCCGATAAAATCATGTACCGTATTGAAAACGGAAAAATCAGCCCATCCAAAAACCTGGCAGATCAGCTCGTTTCTTTACTCAACGGCAGCCGTGAATTTCTGATGATTGACGATCAGAAAGTCGTTTATGAGACGGTTTTATTCCTGGCGAAGCAATCAGAAGAGAACAGCAAACATGTATTGATCGTAAACGGCGGGCCCGGCACAGGAAAATCAGTAATTGCAGTCAATCTCCTGGTCGAGTTGACCAGAAGAAAAATGGTGGTCCAGTATGTGACCAAAAATGCCGCACCAAGGGCCGTTTATGAAAGCAAGCTGACAGGGTCGTTTAAAAAAAGCCACATCAGCAACATGTTCAAAAGTTCGGGTGCTTACACATCCTGCGATGAAAATGTCTTTGACGTTTTGGTTGTCGATGAGGCGCATCGGTTAAATGAAAAATCCGGGTTTTTCCAGAACCAGGGTGAAAACCAGATCCAGGAAATCATCCAGGCATCGAAATTCAGTGTCTTCTTTATCGATGAGAAACAGCAGGTTACTTTTAAAGATATCGGGGACAGGGAAGAGATTGTTTCCCGGGCGAACCGCTTGGGTGTAAAGGTTCAGGAAATGGAGCTTACTTCACAATTCCGCTGTAACGGTTCGGACGGTTATCTGGCCTGGGTCGATAACGCGCTGCAGATCGAAGAGACGCCGGTGGACTCTTTGGAGAGCTTCAACTACGATTTCCGGGTGCTGGATTCCCCCAATGACTTAAGGGATCTGATCTACCGGAAAAACCAATACAATAACAAAGCAAGGATCGTGGCCGGATACTGCTGGGATTGGATTACCAAAAAGAATTCCGGGCCTGGCCAATATGATATCAAAATTGACGAGCACAATTTTATGATGAAATGGAACCTGGCAGATGACGGGAACTTGTGGATCCTTAAGCCGGAGTCCGTAAGCGAAGCCGGCTGTATTCATACCTGCCAGGGCTTGGAACTGGATTATATCGGCGTAATCATCGGGCCGGATTTGATCTGCCGGGACGGCAAGTTGATTACAGTGCCCGAAAAACGGGCAAGAACCGACGCTTCGTTGAAAGGCTACAAAAAACTGCTAAAGGAAAATCCCGAGTTAGCCGCCAGGCGTGCGGAAAGAATCATCAAAAATACATACAGGACCTTGCTGACCAGGGGACAGAAGGGATGCTATGTTTTCTGTACCGATCCTGAAACCAATGAATATTTCAAAAGCCTTTTGCCGCAGGGAAAAGCCGTGTTTCATGAACCTGCGGAAGCGGTTTGGGGCAATAAAGCGGCCGAGGATTCTCCTTCATGGGGAAAATATCCCGGATTGCCTTTGAAAGTCGCTGCCAAAAGCGATGTGATTCCTTTCGTGAATGCAGTTCCAGTATTCGATTTTAGCAATTCGTTTCCGCCGGTCGAACTAACAGCAGCTGATGAAAGTTATGATTGGGTTTGGCTGCCGGAATATATTACATGCGGGCCGGATTTTTTCGTCGTGCGGATGGTTGGGGAGTCAATGAATAAACGGATTGCAGATGGTGCCTGGTGTTTGTTCAAAAAAACGATGGCTGAAAAATGCGCTGGGGAAATTGTTCTGGCCTATCATCCGGATATTTATAATACGGATGGAAGCGGGTGCTATGCTATCAGGCGGTATTGGCCTGATGAATCGGTTTTGCGTGAGCAACGAAAAGTTTTGCTCCAGCCGGAAACCCGCACACCCGGATATGCGGATATTGAAATAGCCGGTGATAGCATAGGCCGTCTTGAAATTCTCGGCGAATTTGTTCTTTCTTTTTAGACGTGTGGAACGCCCTTTATATTTTTATATTTAATAAACGCGGCAGGAGACGTTTGACAAAGACACCGCGGAGCGTGAAAAAGTGATTCAGGAGCGTGAAGCCGCGGTTGCGGAACGGGAAAAACACATGGATGAACTGCAGCAGAAAGTTGACCAATTCCCGGAGGAACTAAAAAAAACAGGTGGACCGGGCGATTGCCGAAACAACAGAGCGGCTTGAAAATGAGGCCAAAAAGAATGAGCAATTGCTGAAAAAAGAATTCGAGGGAGAAAAGAATGTGCTTCAAACCAAAATCGATTCCCTTGAAAAACTGGTGGCCGACCAGCAAAAACACATCGACACCCTGTCGAAACAGATGGATACGGCCTACGGCAAAGTACAGGAAATTGCTGTCAAGGCTGTCTCCGGCAAGAGCCGGGAAGACCTTCAGCCCTTTTCCAGTCAACACCGGGAACAGACTGAAGGCGGACATAAAGGCTGACAGGTAATCCCCAATGGGCAAAACCGGCGGGCTGCATGATTTCCTTTCCAAAAAGCGCTCAAGCGGGGCGTTCCAACATTCATTTAAGCAGTGCCCGGCAAGCCATAATCCGCCCGCAGGGTTTCGGATAGGTAGCTTGACCGCCTGAAAGCCTTTTTCGACCGTTTTTTCAAAGTCCGGGTTGACCAGGTAGCAGATCGCCGGCGAAAGCAGGCTCTGCGAAAGCAGCATCTCCCGGTCCCCGCCCTTAGCATAAAGGCGCTGCCATATCGCTTCGAGCTGCTCGCGAAGGCTTTCGACGGATTCCTTTTCACGGAAATCTGGACACAATACAGAATTTTACAGAATTCGGTATTGTGTTTCCGGATTAGGCAAATCATCGGCGGTTTTTCATAATTTTACCAGCAATACGCCTTTTATAATTATTTTGCCGGAATCGTAACCATTTTACCCGCCGAAGGTTATTTATAAATTGCCTTTTACTGATTTTTAACTATTTTACTAAACAAAAGCTTATTTATATTTATTTTATTGACAATTGTCTTAATTTTAATTATTTTTCAAAAAAAATAACAGTTTTACGAAGGTTCTCATGGGAATAAACATTTTGGGATACCGTCCGGCAGGATACGCCTACCTGCTTGAAAATTTGGGGCTGACCGGTATGCCCCACTGGCATACCTCGTTTGTATCATCTGCCGGAACTCACAAGTCGAAAGTTTACGACAGTGCAATTGAAGATATATACCCGATTCGATACTGGCCCGGGGAAAAATACGGTGCCCATCTTGAGTTTGCGCTGAAATATGACGGTGTCAACCTGGGATTGCTGGCCCGCATCTTCGAACATGTTCCCCGGGAGGCACTCGTGGAATACATTAAATCCAAGCCGACCGGAAAGTACGCCAGAAGGATCTGGTTTTTCTATGAGTTTCTGACCGGCAACCGGCTGCCCATCGGTGACATTACTTCCGGCAATTATGTAGAGGCATTGGACGCCGGACAATATTTCACCGTCCGGAACGGCGAGAGATCGCAGCGCCACCGCATAGTCAACAACCTCCTTGGCCCGGGATTTTTTTGCCCGATTATCAGAAGAACAGAAAAGCTTTCCAGACTGAATTCGGCTGATCTGATAAAAAAATGCGAGGATATTGTGACTGCCTATCCACCGGAACTACTTCGCCGGGCGCTTAGCTACCTCTATAACAAAGAGACAAAGTCGTCTTTTGGAATTGAGCACATTAAGCCCAATGCCTCCCGGACTGAAAAATTCATTGCAGCATTGGAGCTTGCCGAAAAAGAGGATTTCTGCGAGAAGAAACACCTGATAGACCTTCAGAGCCAGATTGTTGACCCACGATTCAAAGACAGCAATTATCGGGTCAGTCAGAATTATGTCGGACAGGCCGTCGCCTACCAGAAGGAGATCATTCACTTCATCTGTCCAAAACCGGAAGACCTTCCAAGCCTGATGTCCGGGCTGATTGAATCCCACAAACGGATGAAAGCGGGAAAAGTTTCCCCGCTCATCCATGCAGCGGCGATTGCCTATGGTTTTGTATTCCTGCACCCGTTTGAAGATGGAAACGGCCGGATTCATCGGTTTCTGATACACAACATCCTTTCGCTGCAGGGAATGGTTCCGCGTGGACTCATGTTCCCGGTTTCGGCAGTCATGCTGAGGAATCAGGCGGATTACGATGCTTCTCTGGAGGCTTTTTCGCGGCCTTTACTTCAGCTCATTGACTATCGGCTGGATGAAATGGGGCAAATGACCGTGGAAAACGATACGTCGTGCTGGTATCAGTATATGGATATGACTGTGCAGGCAGAGGCCTTGTATGAATTTGTAACCAAAACCATCGAAGAAGAAATTGTTGAAGAGCTCAGCTTTTTGGCCAGCTATGACAAGACCAGGAAGGCGATCCAGGACATCATCGACATGCCGGACCGCCTGATTGATTTATTTATCCAACTGTGCCTTCAGAACAACGGGCGTCTTTCTGAAAGAAAAAGATCCGCTCACTTTGATTTCCTCACCGACGAAGAACTCGCGGCAATGGAGCAAGCAGTCAAAGATGGTTACGGCCGAGAGCAAAGGAGAAAAAATAATTGATATACTGTCACCGAGATTCACATATACAGGTTGATGCAGGCAAAAATGGTTCTGGCTTCACTTTATAAAATTTTTCTTGGGTATTCCGCCCTGTTCCTTTGTATCGGCTTCGGGATCCTGTTCCTGCGCCGAGCGGCCGGCGGTGTGGTCGGTCCGGAATACTGGGGGACGGGGTTTTTCCTCAACAGTGCAGGATTTCTGTGCTGGGCGGCAACAGCAACAGACCGGCTATGGTTGTTTTTTACAGCAGGCGAGATTTTTCACATGATGGGATTCGTCATCATGGTCGGGGGTGCCTACCGCTTTACCGGCAATACGTTCAATCGCCGGAACATGTATGCCCTTTCCGGATTCGCCTCTGTCTGGGCCGGAGCGATGCTCCTGATGCCTCATTATAGCTTTGCTTCATTTTTTCTGATCATGGCCCTGCGGACCGTTCTTTTTGTATGGGCCGGATGCATGATTCTGAAATTCATGCCCCCCCATAGGACGGCAGGACGAAGGCTGGCAGGGTGGAGCCTGATTGCATGGGGGGTCTATGTTCTGTTGTTTCCCTTTTTCTTTCAGTTCCCGTCGCTGATTCATCCTGGCTTCGGATTTCTGGTTGGGTTTCATGTTCTGGCAGCACTTGGGTTTGTGGTTCTGGTCGTTGACAGGGTGCGGAGCCGCGCCGAGGAAAGTGAAGACCACGTCAGGCGCCTCGAAGGGTTTCTTCCCATATGCTCTCACTGTAAAAAAATCCGGGACGATCACGGTATCTGGCATCCCATCGAATCCTATATCCGGGATCGCTCCGATGCGGAATTCAGCCACGGCATATGCTCTGAATGTCTAAAAACGCACTATCCCGAGTTCAATAGCTAAACCTAATATGTGATATGTGTGCCTATGATGCTTATTTCCTCTTCCGAAGCACAACACAAATTCGTCAAAGCCCTGGGATATGCTGACCTGCCCTCCTGACCGCTACAAGGAGGAAGGCATCTGCGAAGGCGTACACATAATGGCCATCGGCAAGGAAGAGGAATTCCGGGGGCAGCAGATAAAACCCCTGCCGCTAAATCGCTATGAATTTGCCTGGTGGAAAAAAGCCTGGGTCAACATCGACTATCACATCGAAATCGATCGGCATTATTACAGCGTGCCCCACCAGATGGTCAAAAAAGAAATCGATGTCCGGCTTACGGCAAACACGCTGGAATGCTTCTATAAAAGCAAAAATATCGCCGCACATCCAAGAAGTGACCGGCCCGGGCGGCATACCACTTTAAAGCAGCATATGCCTGAACGCCATCAGAAATACCTGCAATGGAGCCCTGAGCGCCTGCTGCGATGGGCGGGGCAGATCGGCCCTGCACAGCTGAATTGGTTCAAAACGTTATGAAATCCCACATGCATCCCCAGCAGGGCTTCCGCAGTTGTCTGGGAATATTGCGACTGGGCAAAAGTTATGGGGAAGAGCGTCTGGTAGCAGCTGCCAAGCGAGCCAACGCCATCGGCGGACTCAGCTACAAAAGCGTTGAGTCGATCCTGAAAAATGGCCTGGATCAAAAGCCTTTGCCGGATAAAGACTCATCGGGCACTGCATTGAGCACGCTAACATCCGAGGGCAAGACTACTTCCGGTAAAAGGTATGGATCTGATCTGAATTGGGGGCGCTGCCCCCAACCCCCGGGGTTTGACGCATAAAAGACCAAAGTATGAAGAAAAGGGCCGTACACTTGGGTACGGCCCCCATACTTCGGTCGCCGATGCCGGCGCTCGGCGCTCCCCAGCGTTGCCCTATCCTCCGGCAAAGGCGTTTATAGCATAGGTCATGGACGATATTTTGAACAGGCAAAAAATAAGGGGATCTATCATGTTGACCCATCCGATTATAGAAAAACTGCAGGTGATGAAGTTTTACGGTATGCGCAAGGCCTTTGAAGAGCAGCTTCAGATGGCCGCTACGCCAAACTGCTATCCACATTGGCCAAAACAAACCTTTTGGTTCTCGATGACTGGGGCTGTCAAAATTAAACAAGGAGCAGCAGAGAGATTTTCTTGAGATAATAGAAGACCGCTATGACTTGCAGTCAACCGTGATAACCAGTCAGCTGCCGGTATCGCACTGGCATGAAATCATTGCTGATCCGACAATGGCCGATGCCATACTCGATCGCATGGTCCACAATGCTTATAAAATCGATTTGAAAGGAGGCTCTATGCGGAAGAAAAAACAGCGTTGACTTAATCCCGGTAATTTGTGAGAAAAAAAGACAGCGTCGCTTTGCTCCGAAAAAGTGGCCGACATGGACCGGAACAGGTGGCCGGAATCATCCGGAATGGGTGGCCGACTTCACCGGAATAGGTATTAAAGGCCTTTTTACATACCTCACAGAACCTAAGGCATCTCCAGCAACCAAAACTTTACGGTTTTATCGCGCGAACCTGTAAAACCACGCTTGCTGTCCGGGCTGATATCAGCGGAAAGCACCCAGCCGTCATGATCGGTATAATTTCTCACAAGTTCACCTGTGGTCAAGTCCCAGAGCCTGGCGGTTTTATCGTCTGACCCGGAAAGGACGTATTTTCCGTTAGGACTGAATGCCACGGCGCGCACCCAGTCATCATGACCCGAAAAGGTTTGAAGGGTTCTGCCTGTTTCAACGTCCCAGACTTTGACTGTCTTATCCGAGGAGCAGGACGCGGCCTTCTGCCCGTCAGGGCCAAAGGCTGCGGAGTGAACCTGGAATTCATGGCCTGTAAATATGCGAATGGTTTCACCGGTTTCCACGTCCCAGAGCCGGACAGTGGAATCCCAGGACGCCGAGACGGCCTTCTTTCCGTCCGGGCTGAAAGCCACGGAACGCACCCGGTCTTCATGACCTGTAAATGTGCGTATTTCCCTGCCTGTCTCTAAATCCCACAGCCGCACACTGTTATCATCCGAACCTGAAAGGGCGCGTCTTCCGTCCGGGCTGAAAGCCACGGAGCGAACATCGTCTTCGTGGCCGGTGAGGGTTAAAACAGAGCCGCCGGACTCAACATTCCAAAGGGTGAGCCTTCCCCCCGTCGACCCTGAAAGACCAAGCCTGCCCTCGGGGCCGAAGGCCACGCAGAGTGCGCACTCCTGGTCGCCCGAAAAGGTGCGAACGGTTTTGCCGGTCTCAAGGTTTCTTAGTTTTACTGACCCGCCCCAGATTTTTTGCCTCCTGCGCTCGCAGGCACCGGACAGGGCATATTTCCCCTCGGGACCGAAGGCCACGGAGATGACAAAACCCTCATTATCGCCAAATGTACGGACCGGCTCAGCAAGGCTTTTTAAAACAAGGGTGAATTTGAGATTGCTTTTCGGTTTCACCTTCATATCCCGCCTGCCGTAAAAGGCACGGCCAATCGGGCTTTGCTTTTTTGGCAGTTTTGCCTCGATCTGGTGTTTTCCGGGATTAAGCCTCAGTTCGGTTGTATCATCGGGTTCGTCAGGCGTTGTTGCGTGCCGGGTGCCGTCAACAAAAATCCGGGCTCCTCCGGGATCGGTTGCGAGCCTTATGATTCCCGACTCTTCACCTGCATTTCCGGGCAGGGGTATCAGAGCCCATAAAAGTACAGCCGCTGCTAAAAGTCTATACATAATCTTTTGTTTCTTCATTTTACTTTTCCCAGATTTGAATCCGCGGGAAATACTTTAATCCGATGACTGCTGTTCCGGTTTATGTGAGGACTGCGGCGGGCTTTCCGGTGCGGAGGAAAAATGGGCTCCTTTCCCCTTTACACGGATCTCCGTAGATATCGTGATCTCCCGGCCGTCACGTTGCGCCGTCCCTTCGAGTATAACCGAGTTCTCTTTTATTTCCTTTATGGTGCTTCTGTTGATTTTATCTCCCTTGTATGCGGTTTTCTGCTCCCCGGTCTCCTCGTGTTCCAGGATAACCATATCATTGGATAGATCGATTTCCACCGGTCTCCATTCCCCGGCACAAGCGACCGAGCCCCAGGCCATCGTTAAAATTATTATAACAACAGCAGTTTTTTTTAACATGTCCATCCTCCTGCTTTTTTGATTCAATATCACAGGTTTCCAAATTCACACCTGCATTCCCCCTCATCACTGGCATCCGGCGGATATTCACTGTTAAACAACCAATACGCCATTGTGCTTTCAGTATTGTATACTTCGTGGAAGAGCGGCAGAACATTATTTCCTTCCGTTGAGGTGCCGTGTATTGTTCCGGGTCCTGTATAAGTGCCGCCTGTAAACTTTTCATGTGTCCAGCCGTAATCAGGATAAGGGAAGCCGGGCGGACAATGATTTTCTGGAACAACATAATTGGCTTTGTTCACGGTAAATCCGTACTCATCATCGCTCAGGAGAAAAAAGCGGTAATGCTCTCCCGGTTCAAGGGAAGTTATAAAAATTTCTCCATTTTTTTCGTTTGTGCTTTCACAGTCCGCAGCACGGGGAATATCCGTGGGGTGAAATGCTATGCAGATTTCTTCGGCTCCATGTTGATACACATCGTGCTCTGCCTCATAGCATATATCATTTTCATCGCAGTAATAAGGATTGGCGAATCCGTCCCCGTTTTCATCAACGATATCAACCGCCTCATCACTGCCTGCTTCATACCACTCTTCATTGATGCATATCTGATCGCAGGTGTTGTATACAGCAAACGGGGTGGGCTCGCTTAGGTTTTTGTATCCCACGGCCACGCCGTTTTCCTCGGCTCCGAGTTCTCCTCTGTAAACAAGATATAACGACAGATCCACTGCATTTAAGGGTATGGGATCATGATTCAGATCAAATTCTATCTCCACCAGGGAATCCGGAATACTGCGCCTTCCACTTTCCACTACAGTATAATGGTATTCCGAATATTCGGGGAGATATCCCGAATCTATCCAAAGATCATAAAAGCTTTGAAAGGGATATTCAAGCACTGTGCGGTACTCGATAACCAGCAATATTTTCCCGTCACTTAACTCCTCGTCAAATAAAGAGGTGTTTTTCGCCCTTAACATAATGCTGTCAAAAACGTTTTCTGCACTGTCATAGTCTGAACGGTCAACGTCGGAGTCAAGCATTGCATATACTCCGGACTCGGGCAGGGAAATATCTATTGAGCCCCGGAAAAAATAGTTTATAAGTTCGGCGGAATATCCTGAAGCCCGGGGCACAAGTTTTTCAGCATAATCTTCATGGCATTTTTCGCTCAGATAAAATGTTTTCCAATAAATTGGATAATTTCCGGTAAGGGCCCGCGTATGGTAAGTCGGCTGAACAAAATGCTCAATTTCCATTCTGTCGGATTTCATGCTTATCACGAATTCAGTATCCCCGCTATCGGTCAGTATCTTGATGCCCGGAAGCTCATCAATGAAATCCTGAATATTTGTATCCGATTTCCTGGGGTAGGGAAAGTAATGCTTGTGGTCCTGGTCGTATTCTTCCGTAAAGATCGTGTCACTGCTGAAAAAATTGGGATTCGTGAATTCAGAAAGTCCTATGGAAAGACTCGCCGAAGGGTTTGTGCCGTCATATGTGTTTGTGTCTATAAATTTGGCAACCGGCAGCTTCTCTTCGATTTTATCCTGAAGGTCCAGGGCAGGTTTGATCTGGTTCTTGGCAAGATTTTTTACTAAATTCCTGTTATTTTTATCTGCAGCCCATGATTCAAAATACAAACCACCTCCCAACCGCTGGATGAAATCAGGCACAAATGTCTCTTCGGAATGCGAATCATTTCGAGCATGGCAAGGCACTGCTTTATCCTGGACCAGGTGCAATTGGTGCCCTATCCCCATAAAAACATCTGCCAACCCCGACCTTCTCTCTTTCCATCCCAACTCCGTCGAGGTCAGTGCCTCATAATAAAAATCGCGGATATTATTCCAGGACCATGTTTGACTGTCCTCCTGGGCCCAGAGCAAAGACGAGTCACCTATCCAGAAATCACTTAATCCGGCATTGTCCCAAATTTTTAGGGGATTGTGAAAATGGTGATTAAATCGACCCCAATAATACTGACAAGACACATCAGAATCTTCTCCGCATTTAGCATCCTCGTTTTTGGCGCCATGCTTGAGCCAGTTGATAACACTCTTTTCTTCCTTATTATTGTGTTCAAGGTTTTCGTCCAGACCATTTCTCAGCCCGACGCCGGTTTTTACAAAATCTCCATATCCTTCTCCCAGGACAGAATGCCTGGCAGCTTCTTCGGAAATATCTGCATGATTGTCTACAGCCCAGCCGAAGGCAAAAGGGGAAGGAAGGATTATGTAAATAGCCAATACTAGAATGAATAAAAAACTTAACTTTTTCATAGTATCTCTTTCTCGCTGAGTTTCCATTTTACTTGCCAACAGTTGCAATCATTCATTATAAAGCCTTTACTTAAGGCTATAATGATCTATTTCCTGCAAATATCGTTTTATTTTATGATTATCAGAAAGTGGGATATCCAAGTTTATTCGGTATATTGATTCTTCCTCATCAAGTTTTCTCAAAGGGATAACCCTTTTATCTTTATCCCAGCCTCTGTTTTTATACCCTTTTTTATAGACGCTTATGGATGGACTGTTAAGATAACCGGGATACAGCCACAACCCTAGACCCGGCAAAGTAAAATATCCCTCTTCATCCGTCACAGCCTCCCTTGCATCATAATAATGCGATGGGGCACCTATAAACATGAAAGGAAAATAGTTAATCCTCCAATAACCCATCACCACAACATTCTCTATCGGCTCTCCGGTATCCGCATCCATGACTCTTCCATGACGGGGCGGGTCATAAACACTTATAATGCCTAAAAAAATGAACAAGATTATAGGTCCGAACAGTAAAAATAGTATTATAAGAAAATCCCTTTTCATTGTTCCCTCAGTAGCGGTATCTTTTCCAAGATCCTTTTTATTAAAGAAATTTATCAAACAGCTCTATGACGAGAAGATTTGATATTTTTTGGCCAAATGGAGAAGATGCCCCCAAAAAGTTTCAATCGCAGTCCGGATCATTCCGTTAAAGAAATATCCCAATAACCCATCACCACAACATTCTCTATCGACTCTCCGGTATCCGCATCTATGACTCTTCCATGGCGGGGCGGATCATAAACACTGATGCATCCGGAAGCGACCAACAGGAGCATGACGCCTGACAAGAAACACAATGGAACAAGAAAAACTCTTTTCATTTCTCCTCCGGTTTGCTTGGATAAATCCCGTCAATACCCTGTCTGCACGCCGGCCCCTGTACCGGTACTATAATATATAGGCTCATCAGTAACGGTGTATCTTCCAAAGCCCCTCGGATGTTTTTACAAAGTATAGGTAATAGGCCACAGTGATTTCCTCTCCGCCATAATGTTCGTCTTTGTATATTTTATATTTTGCCAGATTATCTTTTGCGTAAAGAAATTCTATCTCTTTCATCTCAGCAGCCGTTTGCGGAAGTTCATCTTCAAGCGCTGAATAAATATCGCTGTAAAGGTATTTCTGCTCGTCGGTGAAGTATTGCAAAGCTCCCTGAATATCCTGTTCCGAAAGGGCGGATTTAAGTCCGTTCCACTTGGATCGCAGTTTTTCGTCCAGTTCTTCCTCCTCCATCACCAAAAAGACGTACTCATCGGCAAGTATATTATTTTCCGGATCCGCAGTTTCCACGGTAAAAAAGTAGAGCCCCGGCTCAATCATTCGCACATCGTATTCGTCCGGAGCCTGCTCTGTTATATCCGCCGGAGCAGGCCCGGAACAGATAACCGAGGAATCCGTAATGTTAAAAGACGCTTCAATCTCCAAGGTTGCTTCCAGTGGAGAGACTGCGCGTTGCCGCGCAGATGTGGCTTTAATGGTATAATCTGCGGGTTCACAGTAAACCTCTACGGATTCCTCGGCAATCTGTTCAAGGTCGCTGGAGGTTAGGATTACGGTAATCGTGTTCTCCCCGGGCATGAGAGGAACATTGTTTGCCGCGAATTCCTCTTTATATACATTTGCAGGTATCCGGGAATCAAAGGAGATCTCGTTTAAGGCGGTGCTGTTAACGCTCACACCGACTTCGGCTTCAGAAATTCCGTCTATTGTCCCCCTGATCGCAACCTCTTCTCGTGCCAAAAATTCTCCGGACGACGGCGAGAGTATGGACACTTCCGGAGACTCGTCCGGCGCGACTTCCACTGTCACTTCATCAGGAGCCGAATCGCCCGCTCCTGTAGCTGTGATTGAATACACGGTTGACTCATCCGGAGAAACATCAAGCGAACCAATTGTGTCCACTTCTCCGATGTCAGGTTCTATGGCGCAGGTATCAGCGTTTGAAGCGCTCCAGGAAAGAGTGGAGGTCTCTCCGGGTTTGATAGTTTGAGGATCCGCTGAGATTTGTACGCCCGTCTGGGAAACAGTGAAATTAATTTCCTGGGTTTTTGAAAGCTTGCTAATCTTGACGCTGTGAGATTCGGGCTCAAATGTATATGCCTTTTTCTCCGGTGTGATCCTGTATTCGCCTTTCTCTATATTATTGAAGACAAAATAGCCATCCTTATCAGTTTGTATAGTCCGTGATTCAGGCCCTGACATTTGTACATCAACACCCTCCACGCCTTTGCCCTGCTGTTCCACTGTACCTTCTATTTTGCAGCCGCCTACGACAACAGCATAGACCGTTAACAGAAAAATAAGCTTTGCTCTAATATCCATTTGCAAACCTCCCCATCCAAAAATGAAATAAAAGGTCCACTTCAGTTCAAAGAAACAGGATTAAAATAAGTAGATAATAGCTATTATAAAAATCTTTTAAGATACATTAAATAAAGTGTCAAGAAAAATATAAACATTATAATTTAGTATTATTGGTCGATTATTGCTTATTTAGAAAGTTTCTCTGCGGCCGGGGGTGGTTGACGTGGCAGAACCGAAAAACATAGCTTGACAAAAACAAGTCCCGCTCAATGAAATATACCAACAGAGTGCCTGAAAAAGGCCAAATCCCTATTGATTGTGCCGGATGCGCGCGAGCAAATCCTCTTGCGCGAATTGCGCCGCCGACTCCAGAAAGCCGGTATAGCGGCAACGGACAAAAATATCTATCCGGGCCTATTCGGCTTACAGCTCAACCGTGTTATGCTTTTTTTCAGATAGCTTGACAACTATAACGGACCTCGTTATAATATAATTCATGATAAAAAGTTTTAACTCAGCTGGTACTGAAGATATTTTTGATGGCAAGGCATCCCGATCTGCTCGAAGATGCTGCCCTCAATCTGTTTGGCCGGTTGCCCGCCGAAAGTTGGATCAAATCAACCGAGTTCGGGAGATCAATGAACTGAAAGCGCCTCCTGGAAGTCGATTGGAACGCCTGAAAGGCGACCGGGAAAATCAATACAGTATCCGCATTAACCAACAATACAGAATTTGTTTTCTATGGGAGGAAGGCCATGCCTACGAGATCGAAATCACGGATTACCACTGATGTTGGCCGGCGGCTGCCTCGAAATCGTCCGCCCACTCATCCCGGGGAGATGCTTCTGGAGGAATTTGTTAAGCCCCTTGACCTTACACAGGCAGAACTTGCACGGCGTTTAGGCGTTTCTTACCCTCGTCTGAACGAAATTATTAAAGGCAGGCGTTCGGTAACTCCGGATACTGCTTTACGCCTGTCCAGGGTTTTGGGTATGTCCGCAGATTTCTGGCTGGGCTTGCAACAGGATTGGGACCTTTGGCATGCAATGAACAGCCCTGAAGCAAAACAGATTAAGCGTCTGAAACCAATCCCCAGAGATAAGCATTCTTTTGCATAACCATTTTCTGCTCTTGACAGGTAATTCCGCTATCGCTCCATATTTGCAAGAGAGAAATATGTTATCGCCAAAAAATGATATCTGAGCATGTTTGAGATTCTGAAGCGTAATCCAAATTTGAAGAAACTTTTTGCAGGAAACCCTTCATAGGAATTTCTTGCTTCAATTTATTTTCAAACTTGTTTTTTATCTGCATCGTGTCTCCGGCTCACCGCTTTCTTTTTTTCTAAATTTTTTCCGGTGATGTGCCGAATCATTATTGTCTGAAACATTGAAAAACAAACAACCATTGTGGAATTCATCTATGATGATCAATATCCCCGGCTTTGCCTTGCCGGCGGGTAGATGCAGTAAAGGGATGCTGCTATAAACAGGAGTCGACATGTATCATCGTACCATTAAGATCTTTCTCGCGACACAGGATCCACATCTCGAAACCCTTCTGGCAAACGTTGCACCATTGAATCCCTTTTCGCATCAATTTATCAGTCAGCCGCAGGTGGATGAAGCTGCGATACAGGACTGTGCGATAATTATCCTCGACTTAGGTACCGATATCAGTGAATGCGTAAAAAAAACACATGCATCAAAGCAGGAAAATTCGCTGCTTGTCGGGTGTTTTACACCGGAAACCCTGCCTGTACTGGCTCAGGTCCACAATCTGCTCGATCAGGTCTGGATTAAACCATTTGCCGAAGACAAAGTACTGGATTCTTTCGCCAGACTCCTGGAGCTGCTAAAGGAACGCGAAGACGCAATCCTGACAGAAAAATATCTTGATTCTCTAATTGACAGCCTGCCTGACCTGATCTGGTTCAAGGACGCAAGGGGTGCGCACCTGAAGGTGAACAACAGCTTTTGTCGTACTGTCAACAAAACAAAAGAACAAATTCAAGACAGGGGACATTACTATATTTGGGACATTGAACCCGATGAGTACGCCAGGGGCGAATATGTCTGCCTGGAGTCTGAAGAGATTGTGCTTAATAAAAAGGAGACGTGCCTGTTTGATGAAACAGTGAAATGCGGGGAGGAACTGCGGAAGTTCAAAACTTACAAATCACCCATTTTCGATATTGATGGCCGTGTCATGGGCACGGCAGGATTTGCTCACGACGTCACGGATCTGCGAAACCTGCTGATCGAATTGAGTATTCTGATTGAAAGCCTGCCCTTTGCAGTGGTGGTTGCCGACAAGGACAGAGTCATAACCAGCGTCAATAACAAATTTATCGATCTTTTTTCGCTTCAACGAACCCAACTGATGGATAAAAACCTCAATATTTTCATTGATCCATCAGAAAAATTCACCCATGATTCAAAATGGGTTATAGAATCAGATGATGGAGATACGCTGCTGCTATCAAAAAACAAGGTCCTCAAAATTCACGACGAGGCGCTTCTCGATACCTTTGGCGTGTTGGCCGGGCATATATATCTTTTTTTTGACATTACCCTGGAACATCGTCAAAAAAACAAGCTGCTGATAGACGCCAACACGGATCATCTGACCAGGTTGAACAACAGACGAAGCTTACAGGATTTTATGCGCAAGACCCCCTGCCAATCGAACACCGCCCTTTTGCTTGCTGATCTGGATAACTTCAAAGAAGTAAATGACCAATACGGACATGATGAAGGCGATAGGATACTTGTTGCATTTTCCGGTCTGCTCCGGGAAATTTTTCCCATCGAGCATTTGTATCGTCTGGGTGGCGATGAATTTGCCATCATCATCCCAAAAGCGCAACATTACGAAATCCCCAAAGTGCTGGCTGAAAAGCTGCTGACAGGATTTGAAAACAAGATTTTGCACCAGTTTCCACACACCAGGGTTTCAGTAAGTATCGGCATCGCTCTGGGCACTGACATACAGGAATATGAATCTATCCCTGTAGATTTTGGAGAATTGTTCAGAAAAGCGGATATCGCCTTGTATGATTCGAAAAATTCAGGGAAAAGCGCCTATACATTCTGGGACAGGCATTCGCAAAACGCATAAACAGAAGGACGGATCAGAATAACAAAGATAAAAATTTCTAAACAAACCCTGACCCCAAAAGACTATATGATCCAAGCTGAGATGAAATAACCGAATGCTCATCCGGGACACGCCAATCCACGTTCATCATGTGAAAAAATCTCCAGTCTGATTAACAAGTATACGAAATATAAGAAAATCAACGAAAGCCTGAATTGGATTTGAGGGTGGTTGACAATCTTTCCCTGTCAGAACTCAGGCTCTTGAATTCATTTCCGATGCTCATCTCAGGAGGATGCTTTTGGCTTCTATAGCTAATTTTTTGGCCTGATCCGTTAGCATTCTTTATTTTTCTTTGGTACCACTAACATTCACCCGGCAAGATACGCACCGGGTTGCCAAAGTGCCGGCGGTTAAAAACAATCGCATCTACGCGCTGCCGGCTTATATCGATTCAAGCGTTATTGAGTGTGAGGAAATTTTTGCGCGCAGGGCCCAGGCACTGGACAAATAACGCGGCAGTCTGGATTTGAATTTGGAGATTAAACATGCAGCCAACCGGTCAGGTCAAAATTTGCCCGGCTGAAAAAAGCCGTCTGCGGAAACATCGATACTGGCAGTCCGGCGAGCTTATCACAATCGGCACTTTTGCCGCGCTGATCAAGATATCGACCATGGTTATCGCCATTGCCGGCGGGGGCATGAACCCGGTTTCCATGGTATTGAAAAACATCGCGGCCACATCCCTTCTGATTATTTTGGTCTACAAGGTGCGCAAGTTCGGGGTGCTGGCGATGTTTTCCGTTATCAGCGGGCTGGTCTCCCTTCTGCTGATGGGCGGTAATGCCATGCTTTTGATTGGCAGTATCGGGGCCGGGCTGATCTGCGACGGGCTGGTTTTCGTGGTATCCGGTTACAGCAAAACATGGGCGATGGTTCTGGGCGTGGGGCTTTATGATCTTTTGGCCCGTGCCATTTCACTGGGCTATTCCTGGTTTTTTTTCCAGGAGCAGATCGGGCTTTTTTTCATGGGGGCAGTCGTGGTCGGCATCGGTTATGCGGGGTGCCTGATCGGGTTGGCAACGGGCGTTTTTTTTGCCAGGGAGCTGCGGCATGCAGGCATTATTCGGCAGTAGCGCCGCAAACGCGGCCGGTGCAGAAAACGTCATCCAGGCGCTCGATGTCCGCACCCGGATGCTGATTTGCGTTGTGGCATCGGCAACGGTCATTTTTATTAAGGATTGGTATCCCCTGGCCATGCTAGGGGCGGCCAGTTTTGTCTATGCCGCGGCCCATAACCGGTTCCGGGTGCTGGCTGTCGCCTATGCGGCGGTTTCTGTCATGGCATTGACAGCTCTGGGCTGTGTTTATGTGATGTTGGTATTCATGCCGGAAATGGGAGATATGGGCCTGGGGCCTTTTTTAAATCCCTTCCTGCGGGTAGTGATACTGATCCACGTTGTGCTCGCCCTGGCCATATCCTCGCGGGTCAAGGAATTGCTGAGCACCCTCAAATCCCTGCGCCTTCCCCTGTTTGTTTATTTGCCGGCCACGGTGATGATCCGGTTTATTCCGAGTTTTATAAACGATGTCCGCCTGATCAGGGAAACCCTCAAGATAAAGGGCTACGCTGTCAATCCCCTGACGCTGACCCTGCGGCCGGCCCTGACCCTGCGGCTTTTGTTTGCGCCGATCGTGGTGCGGGCGCTTCGCTCGTCGGATGAGCTTGCTGTTGCCGCGGAATTAAAGGGCCTCGGTTACGCGGACAGGATGACCTTTATTGCACAAAATCGATTCCGGCCGGCAGACTACATTGCCTTTGCAGTCACAGTCATTCTGGCTGTGGCGGCGCTATAAAATGCCTTTTGAAAGGTTCTCAGACACAGCATGAACGAAATCATTCGCTTTGAAAACGTTTCCTATACCTATCCCTTTCAGACGCATAAGGCCCTTGATGGCATAAGTTTTGCCGTACCGGCCGGCGAAGCGGTGCTGTGCACGGGCGCAAGCGGCTGCGGCAAATCCACCCTGGTCCGCATGTTAAACGGCCTGATTCCCCATTATTTCCATGGCAATATGCAAGGACGGGTGCGGGTTTGCGGCGCGGAAACCGCCACCTGTCATATCCATGAAATCTCAAGGTATGTGGGTACGCTGTTTCAGGAGCCGGAGCAGCAGTTCTTTGCCCTGACTGTGGCCGACGAATTGGCCTTTGCCCTGGAGTGCCGGGGCATTGCACCGGAGCAAATACAGGCGAAAATCCGGGCCGAAGCCGACCGGTTCCGGCTGGCGCATCTCATGGCCGCTTCTGTATTTGATCTTTCCGAAGGGGAAAAGCAGAAGGTCGCCCTGGCATCGATTCTGGCCCAGTCGCCTTCGGTTATTGTCCTGGACGAGCCTTCAGCCAACCTCGATCCCGGGGCCACCGAAGAGTTTGCCCGAATCCTGACCGATTTGAAACAGCAGGGCATGACCCTGTTTATCGTGGATCACCGGCTCTACTGGTTAAACAAGCTTGTCGACCGGGCATTTGTTCTTGAAAACGGACGGATCTGCGAAACCGGATCGTTTTCCATACTTGAGAAACGCTCGGTTCAGGATCGCTACGGCCTGAGGCAAACCCGTGTCCAGGCGCCATCAGTCGCCATGGTTTCAGCCGGCCAGGCAGATGGCGAAGGTTTTAGGATTGAGAATCTGAGCTTTGCATTCAAAAACCGGACGCCGGTTTTTGAATCCGCAGCTGCATTTCTGCCCAAGGCCAGTGTAATAGCCGTAACCGGGGCAAATGGAGCTGGTAAAACCACGTTCGCCCGCCTGCTGACCGGCCTGCTTCGTCCCCGATCCGGTGAAATTCATTACAGGGGCCGCACGGCTTCGCCCAAAGACCTGCTTAAACATGGCAGCATCGTGCTGCAGAACACGGATCATCAGCTGCACATGAAAACCGCCGGCCAGGAGCTGGCTGCCGCCGCGCGGCACCTGCCCAAAGCAGAGCGCCGGCAGCGGGCAAAAGACCTGCTGGGGTTTTTCAATCTTTCAGATTTTATCGACCGGCATCCCCAGTCCCTTTCCGGCGGCCAGAAACAGCGCCTGGTCATTGCCTGCGGGATCATTAAAGATCCGGACATACTGATACTCGATGAGCCCACCAGCGGACTGGACGGGTTGAACATGAGAATTATCGCCAATGCCATAAAAAAGCTTTCGGAAAACGGCACGTGCGTTCTGGTCATCAGCCATGACCAGGAGCTGATCAGCACGGCCTGCACCCATGTGCTTGCCGTGCCCCTGGCAAGGCAAGCGGCTGACTCGGCGGCGCCCGGCCATGCCGTGGGGTTTAGAAATAAAAAATGAGAAAGGAAAAATAAAGATGAAATCAATGGTGGTCTGTTCCAGTCGTACCGGAAACACCCTGAAAGTGGCGCAAGCCGTCTATGAGGTCCTGCCTTTGCCCAGGGCGCTTTACCCCGTGGATGATGCCCCGGACCCGGATGCCTGTGATTTTATCGCCCTTGGGTTCTGGGTGGATAAAGGCACGGCAGATGAGAAAGCCCGCCGGTATCTGGAAAAACTCAAGGGCAAGCCGATATTTCTGTTCGGCACCCTGGGAGCGTACCCGGGTTCCGAGCACGGGAAGAAATGCATGGAAAATGTCAAAGCGCTGGCTGCGGACAATCAAATTTTGGGCACCTTTCTTTGCCAGGGCCGCGTGGATCCGGAGATGATCAAATGGATGGAGGAGAATCTGCAGGATGACCCCCATCATGGCATGACCCCGGAACGAAGGGCACGGCTCCGGGAGGCCGAGCGCCATCCAAATGCGGATGACCTGGCAGCAGCAGGCAACAGGCTCAAGGAAACACTCAACAAAATGAAGAAAAAACGGCAGGGAAGCCATGCGCAAAATGATTGAGCCGGAAATCCGGCAAGCTTTAAGCCTTTGGAAATGGGCAACGATATGTACAGTGAGCCCGGGCCGAATGCCATACGCCATCGAAGCCACATATTTCATGGCCGATGACAGTCAGATGAATTTCATGATCAACCCGCGGGGCACAACGGTTCGAAACATTCAAAAAAATCCGCATGTGCTGGTGAAAGTGACATTGGCGGACCCATCCCTTTCCCGGTGGGCCGGGGTTTCGGTTTTTGGGATAGCCAGAATGGAGCGATCGCCGGCAAAGATACGCCGGGGATGGGCGCTTTTGGGGCAGGTGATGAATGCGGACTACAGGGAAGCAGCGGAAAAATTTGTACGAACACCGGAAAAATCACCGCTGTTTATCGTTGACATCCGGGAAATGACCGGCCGGTGCAGCGCCGGACCTGGCAGCGGGATTGATTTTCAATGGTTTGATCAAAGGAGACAGGTATGAGCGTTGAAAATAGCGGTCCGATCGGTAAAGAAACAGGAGATCTTCAGCCCTCCTCGCATGATGGACAAAACCGGGGAAAACTGGACCGTCGGACTTCACAGATGACAGAAAGAGCGGAGCGCCGCTTTTTTGCCCGGGAGGGGGTGGATCCACTGACCGCAGCCTTTACCAGAAAGAGTGCGGTTCATGCAGGAATCGGCGGCAAGCCCGTTGAAAATGCGCTTATCCCGAAGACCTGGGAAAAAATCATGAATCAGCCCAGGACAGCGTCTTCAACCGCTTACTTTCATATACCGTTTTGCCGCAACCACTGCCTGTATTGCGGCTTTTATAAGTATTCCGCCGATCGGGCCACAAGCCGGGATTACACCGATGCCCTGATCCGGGAACTGCACATGGACCGGGACAAACCCGCTGTATTCGGTTATCCGCTGCATGCGGTATACCTTGGCGGCGGAACGCCGACAGTGCTGGCGCCAAAAGACCTGGAGCGCCTGCTGAAAGCCATCTGCAATATACTGCCGCTTGCCAATGACAGCGAGATAACAATAGAGACAACTGCTGCCGATCTGAATGAAGACATTCTTTCAGCCTGTATTGCCGGCGGTGCCAATCGATTTTCCGTGGGCGTGCAGAGCTTTGATACCGCTGTGCGCAAAAACCTGGGCCGGAGAAGCGATCGGGAAAAGGTGATGGAATGCCTGCAAAGCGCAAGGGACAAAAATGCCGCAGCGATAATCATTGATCTGATTTACGGGCTTCCGGGTCAGAATATGACCATTTGGGAAAACGATATGAAAACCTTTCTGGACCTGGAAATCGATGGTGCGGACCTTTATCAGCTAAATGTATTTAACAACACCCCTCTGGCTGCATCTGTGGAAACCGGCCGGCTGCCGAAGCCTGCCGAATTGGCCGAGCAGGCGCACATGTTCAAACGCGGGGTCGAGTTAATGGATGCCCGGCACTGCCGGCGGCTGTCCATGACCCACTGGGCAACCGGCGGCCGGGAGCGAAATATGTACAACCAGCTCATGAAAAGCGGGGCGCCATGCCTGCCCTATGGGGCCGGAGCAGGCGGCACGCTGGGGGGGTATCTTTGCATGGTCAATGGCCATTTGAATACATATTTAAAAGAACTGGCAGCCGGGCGCAAGCCGGTTTCCGGTATGCTGGCCGCACCGCCGCAAAAGCCCCTGATCAACGCCATTGCCGGTGGTTTGGAGACCGGTTATCTGAACATGGAAAAGATCCGGCAAACCCACGGCATAGATATTGAGTCGATCTGCGCCCCCTTGCTTGAGCAATGGTGGAGAACCGGGCTCATCCACCGCGACGGCGGCAGGGTCAAGCTCACTCTTGCCGGCCAGTTCTGGCAGGTCAACCTGGCCCAGGCTTTGATCGATCATCTGCTGGAAAACCTTGAGAGCCAATAAAAGCAGGACAGGCATGTTTCGTAGGATAGAAGCCGGCGATTCAGGCATTCAATAAAAACCAGAGAAGCACCCGAATACCTCCTCACGACCCCCAGCCTGTGTGTTTTTGTTTTTTACCGCTAATCTTCTGGCCCGTATCGTTGATGGCGCCGTAAAAGTCCAATATCTGCGTTACGCGCAATTTCTCAGAATTTCACCTACGGATAAGTACGCTGCATTCTTCGAAATGGCGCAAGCCTTGATCTTGAACTTTTTACGGCACCATCTGAAATCAGACTTTTTACGGTGCCATCATCGTTAGCTTTGAATATTTTATTAGAGTATCAAATTAATTTTAGAAGAGGAAAATTTTGCCGGAGTTTGGCTGTTATCACAGGCCTGGTCAATAAGGCTGGACGCTTTGGAATAAACAGGAAGGGGCCCATAATTTTTAAAATCGAAAGGGGGGAAAGTGAAAAAAGCATATCCGGGTAAAGACTTTCGTATCATTTCCCGTCATAGCGCAGGCAACCTGCATGTTTCTTTGACGGGTGATTTTACAGGCCGGTGTGCCTGGGAGCTGTTTAAGACCATCCGGCAAAACAGCGCGAATTGCAAGCGGATATTTGTAGACACGGAAAGACTTCAAAAAATTATCCCCGCAGGCGTAAGCCTCTTTAAACATCATATGGGCGTTACTCCCATGCGCCGGGACTGGCTTTACTTTAAAGGCGACAACGGATTTAAAATCGCACCAGACGGCGCCCGGGTGCTCATCAAAAAAAGAAACACTAAACGATCAGGAGGAAAACATGAAAAAAGCGCTGATTATTTACGGTACGACAACCGGTAATGCCGAGATGATGGCCGAGGCTATGAAACAGGAAATGGATGCCGCCGGCTTGGAAACCGGGTTAAAGGAGGTGACGGCCGCATCGGTTAAGGACCTCTCCGCTGAGCAGGATGTGATACTTTTGGGATGGCCGGCTTACGGTGATGAGGAAGCTGAGCTTCAGGAGGACTTTGCAGAATTTTATGAGAAGCTTGATGGATGTGAGCTGAATGGCGCAAATTTTGCCGTGTTTGCGCCAGGCGCCAGTTCTTACACGCATTTTTGGGGGTCCGTGGACATGCTTGAGGCAAAAATGGAGAGCATGGGGGGCAATAAAGTGGCGGCTGGCCTTAAAATAGACGGAGACCCCTCGGATGAAAGCAAAGTCATCATCGGTTCGATGATGCCGATCTGCGCTCGGATTGGCTGGGTGCCCTGGCCCATGCCAGCATGGAAGTGGGGAAAAAGGAATTCCGGAAACACAGTACCGAATTACGTGAAATTGGGTACTGTGCCCGGATTAGAGCGACAATGATTTTACGTTCAACTTAAGGAGGTTCTGCCATTGCCAGTTGTGATCTTGCGCTTTTTCTTTGCCCCCCAATCAGCGCAATCAATCCCAGCAGACAAGTGACGGATTTTTTTGGGTGAAAAAGTGCCCGCAGGAGGAAAAAGTGTTTTCGATACTTGAACCGTATACCGCTATCATCATAAAAGACCGGCGTGAGATGATTTATGGCCATAAAATATGTCTGACCGGCCAAGCTTCGAATCAAATCCTACATGTGGACATCGGTTGTCGCCGCCAATCTTTTGACTCTTGCCAGGGCCAAGCTGTCCGGGCAGCAACCACGCCAACTCCAAACCCTAAGATCGATCCCAAGACCCACCCAAGACCCTTGAAGCTGAAAGACCGCATTTTTAATTCGGGGGTTAGCTATAGGCCATGCTTTTCTATCTCCTGATCAGCAAAAGTTCCGTTACAGGGACCTTCTGGCGTGCTTCAGGCATGACAATTCTTGTCAATTTCATTGACGAAAAGTGTCAGTCGCAAGCCTTTCGCGATTTCACCTTTCATTGAAGTCATTGCAACAATTAAGGGTTTTGAGCATTGTCTTAAATGGTATGCTTTTTGCTATACAATTCGGCTTGGGCTGTTTTTTCGCGCCCGTTTACAAGGTGGTTTTGGCGGAGAATGCGTTATGAGTGAGTTATCTGGAAATATTTCCAAAATCATCTTCAGGAGAACCGTTGCAGGGCTAAAAGGCAGTGTGTCGGTCAACGGCAAAATGCTGGAGATGTTGATGGCTATCGATGGGCGGACGAATCTTGGCGAAGTCTCGCGCAAAACGAACATGAGACTTTCCGAGATGCGGCCACTTGTATCGAAATTGTTGGATTACGACCTCATCGAGAAAGTTCACGGCAGGACCGAGATGATCGATCCTGCCTTTTTCGGTTTTATGGCCGGACATCTATCCAAATTCGCCGGCCCGATTGCCCAGATGATGGTAGAGGACGCCGTGACGGAAATCGGCGGTGAGGAGATGAAGGTGCCGCTTGACAGCGCCGCCGAACTGATCGAAACCGTTGGACAGCAGGTGTCGGATGAAAACGAGAGGATCGAATTCATAAGAAGCATGCTGAAAAAACTTGAAGAAAAATAAGATATGGCGAAGGGAGACCGCAACATGGTCATTATTTGCGAGGAGTGTGGCAAGCGGTACAAAATTGACGAAGAGAAACTCGTCAAGGCGCGTACGTTGTTCAACTGCCCGAACTGCAAAAGTGCGATAGAGGTCCTCAAACCCAAACAAAATGTCGAAACCATCGAGCCCGAGCAGGTTTCGGGCGATATGTTGAAAGACAATAGTGCGGCCCACGGATCATTTCAAACCGTGGGCCGCAACGACACTTCAGAACCGCAGAGGCCCAAACCGGAATGGAAGACGGATCCGTCTTCCATTTCCGCGAAATCAAAATCCAATGGATTCACGATCGGGAAGAAACTGCTTTTGGTGTTTATAGCGTTTATTGTGCTTGCCGGATCCATTCTCACCTTGGTTTACATGAAGTTCGTACCCTCCCTTATGCATGATCAGATTGATTTGCGAACATATTCCATTTCACGCTCTTTCAGTGCCGCAATCCACCAGCCGCTGCTCATCAAAAACTATCTTCGCGTCAACAAGACCGCCGAGACCAATGCCGCGCTTCCCGGCGTGGCCTACGTGTCGGTCCTCAATAAACGAGGCGTTGTTGTCGCCGGTATTCTCGGCGACCAGGATCGGTTCGCACCGGATTTTATCGAGCGTGTCAAAACAAGCGGCTTTCCCAAGGAGATCTCGACCCAGAATCGAATACCAAGTGGGCAGCGAGAAAGCGCAACGGATTTCAGTGTGGGGGGACAGGAAATACACGATGTTGCCGTCATGATAGGCGATACCGGCGGCGAAGCACATGTCGGCTTGTTTACTGCAGACGTTGATCAGGCGGTTCGGCAGAGCCTCGTTCCTTTACTGATTTTTTTGCTGGTGATTGCATTTTTGGGGGGACTCTGTTTCCTGATGGTTGCCCGAACCATATCCAGGCCGATCCATTTGCTGTCGCAGGCGGCCGAAAAAATCAGCCTTGGAGAGATCGATATGCCCATCGAGGTCAAGGGCGGCGGAGAGATAAGCGATCTGGCAGCCTCGCTGGAACGCATGCGTTTTTCGATAAAAGCCGCCATGAAGCGCCTTCGGCGCAATTAAATCAAGGTCGACCTCTATTGTGATTGGAGAGACTTATGAAGCTACACCACGCGATGTTGATGCTTCTGCTACTTGTGGTTCCGACGGCGAACTATGCCGGAGAAGCCTACCAACTGTCGATGCTGCCCCGTTACTCCTCCGAGGAGATCAACCAACGGATTAATCCCCTGGCCGATTATCTGACACAAAAAACCGGGGTTCAAATCGAGGCGGTCATTACCAGTGATTTTTCCCAATATGAAAAGCGCCTTAAAAGCGGCGCCATCCAGATGGGCTATGAAAATCCCTACATCTACACCCTTGTTTCAGATACCCATGAAGTATTGGCCATGGCAGAAAAAGGAAAGGACCGGGATAAATTTCGAGGAATCGTTATTGCACGACAGGACAGCGGCATTTCAAAACTGGAAGACCTGCGGGGCAAGACCATCAGTATCGTCGGCTTGACCTCGGCAGGCGGGTATCTGTCGCAGAAATTGTCGCTGTCAAGGGTCGGCATCGATGTTGAAAAGGAGTGCACGATCTCGGAGGCGATGGACAACAAGCAGGAGAATGTCCTTCTGTCAGTCTATACCGGCGAGGCGGAGGCCGGATTTATCCGTGAATCCGCCCTTCATAAGGCCGACAACTACCTCCCGACCGCCCAGATTAAGGTGGTGGCGGTAAATGCGTGGCTGCCCAACTGGGCATTTTCGGTTGATAAAAGCCTTCCGGAAGATCTCAAGTGCGACATCCAGGCCGCCCTATTGGAACTAGATCCCGCGCATCCGGTCATCAAGGCATTGAAAATCGATCGTTTCAGGCCTGCCAGGGACAGTGAATACGACGAGGTACGACGCGCCTCGGGGATGAATCCAAAAACCGAATCATAGTCAATGAATGAGAGCATAATGAATAAATCCGCTACCTTGCTTTGGGCGACCATCTGTCTGGTATTGTTGCTTTCCATTCCGGCTTCGGCCACTGATGTTTACGAATTCTCCATGCTGCCAAGGTATTTCCCCAAGAAAATCCATAGCATGATTGATCCGTTGGCCGCCCATCTCTCCGATGAGATCGGTGCGCAGGTCAACCCGGTTCTGAGCAATGATTTCGGTGAATACGAAAATCGCCTGAAAAGCGGCGAAATAGATATCGGATATGAAAACCCTCTCGTCTACACAAAAGTGTCGGAAGCGCATGAAGTCCTGGCCATGGCGATCAAAGGAGAGGGTGGCGACCGGTTCCGGGGTATCATCATCGCGCGCCCCGATAGCGGGATCCAGGCCTTCAGGGATTTGAAACACAAAAAAATTATGATCGTGGGTGAAACGTCGGCTGGCGGATTTTTGTCACAGAAGCTGGCATTGGCCGAGAACGGTCTCGAGGTGGAAAACGACTGCGAACTAGAGGTGGCCTCAGACAACAAACAGGAAAATGTGATCATCTCCGTAAGTGTCGGTGATGTGGACGCCGGATTTATCCGCGAATCGGCCTTGCACATTGCCGATCAATACATCCAGCCCGGAACGATAAAGGTCGTGGCGCCATGCGCCTGGCTGCCGAACTGGGCGATTTCGGTCAATCGCCAATTGTCCGCTGAGATGAAGTCGGCGATCCGAACGGCCATGGTCAATCTGGATGAAGATTCGCCGGTGTTGAAAGCCATGGATGTGAGCGGTTTTAAACCGGCCGCAGACAGCGAGTACGACATCGTCCGGCAGGTATTGTCGAAGTGATTTGTCCGAAGACCTCCTTAAGATTCTCCCAAATTGGTGTTCAAATTAACTGCAGAAAAAGCCAACGAATGATTAAACGGGCAGTCTTTTTGCAATGTCCTGGCAGTGTTCTCCAATCCTTGATTCAAGTTTCGTTATCAAAATTTCCCGGTCAAAATCGGTAGTTAAATCATAGGCGATAACCTCCAGCGGGTGCCTGTGGGAGCCGAATTTAAGCAGGTTGATCCCTTAGACCTGGATAATAGTCATCGCTCCAAGTTCATCCCCTGGATAATATGGATGAGTTCATGAAAATGGATGGATTCACGGTATCTCTCTCAATACAAGTATTGCTGGAACTCCACAAAGACCTTGCGGATGTTATCCGGGGGGCCGAGTTCGGCCATTGCATCGCCGACGCTGTGGTATTTGAGTTAAATTAACTGCGGCAGCTTGGCGGTATCCAGTTCTTCCACACCGCGCGCCACGTAATGGTCCAGGGCAAAGTTTAAAAATTCCTGCTGGGGGTAATCATAGCCATTAAAGATTTCCGTCCGGCATGTTTCCACGCGCTCGGCCCGGGTGACCGGCGGCCGGGCAAAGGCGATATAGGCCAAAATATCATAGAAATCTGAATTTTCAGCCTCGATGAGTTTTCCGATCTCGCGCAGTTGCTCAGTGCCGTAGCCTTTTTCCGCCAGGCCTTCGAGCAAAGCCTTGTGGGTATCCGGACGGCTCCACAGGGCGCGCAGCTCGTCTTCGTCCCTGAACAGCTTTCACCTTCACCTTTTTGTTTTTCCGGCAGATACAGGGGTGTCTGCCGCATACCGGGCATGGCTCGCGCGGCAGGGGCTCGCCGTCCCACTCCGGATCGCTGAAGTGTTCATAGGCTTTCACAAAATCATATATGGTGAAATAGTCCTTGCCTTCAAACAGACGGGTGCCGCGGCCGATGTTTTGCTTGAATTCAATCATGGAGTTGACCGGCCGCATGAGCACAATATTTCGCACATTGCGCGCATCCACGCCTGTGGAAAGCTTCTGGGAAGTGGTGAGAATGGTGGGGATGGTCTTTTCGTTGTCCCGGAACATGGCAAGAAACCGGTCGCCCTCTTTGCCGGTCATCCGCACGCAGTAGCAGGGGTCACGGCTCTCTTTGAACTGGTTGATCAGATCGCGCACCGCCAGGGCGTGGGCCTGGGTGTCACGGAAAAGCGGTAAAGGCCAAAAACTCAGCCCTTGTTTTGCGGTGGTCCAAACGAATGGCCCCAAATTTTTGCGCATATTATCATTATAAGGGGGTGGGATGCAAATTCATTGGTGACAGAATGCCGGACAGAGTATTAATCTTGATGGTGCCGTAAATACCATGTTGGTCCCAAACCATGTTAGAATAAGACAGTCAACATCGAACTTATTCAACACCGGATTTAATGTATTGGTGGTAGCGCCCCGCCGCGTCCCCCGCCCGGTAATAGCGGGAGCCAAAACAGATCGACTCGATTGTATTCGCCTTGCCCAATATTCGGCTCATGGTATGCTTAAAAGCGTCGCCATTCCAAACAAGGCCCAAGAGGCCCAACGCAGTCTGATACGATGTCGTCGCGATTTGGTGGATTCGATTCGAACAGTCAAACAACGGATTCGCTCCCACTTGCTTTACCTTTCGGTCAAGGAACCTGCCGGTCTGGATTCCTGGAGCGACAAGGCGATCAAGGCGCTTTTTAAGCTTCCACTGCTGCCCAGGGCCAAGGGCACGATTAAAAGCCTTATCCGTGAATTGGTATTTTTGAAAAAAGAAAAAAAGCGTATCGAAGAACAGATCAGAAACGTTTGCCGGCAGTCCCATCATGGTAGAATTTTTGAATGCCTGCAGACAACACCCGGAGTCGGAGCGATCACCGCTGCCACGTTTCAATTGGAGTTGTTTGATCCGGGTCGGTTTAAGAATGGCAACCAGGTTGCCAGCTATGTAGGTCTGGCTCCCATGGTACGGCAAAGCGGCGAAAGTAAAGGTCGATCGGCCTTGAAGCCTGTGGGGCAAAAACGATTGCGCAGTCTGTTGGTCGAGGCAGCCTGGTGTTGGTGTCGCAAGGATGAACAAGCAGGAGCCAAGTATCGCCGCCTGGTGTCTAAGACAAACGTACCGCAAAAAGCGATAGTAGCAGTGGCCCGGGATCTGGCCGTGATGTTGTGGCGTTTGAGCCTTGAGCAACGCGCCTATCAGCCACGGCCGTTGGCAGTCTGAACTCAGTAAATAGCAGTTAGGGGAAAAAATTAAGCAAACAGCATTGGGGTGATGGTCGCGGTGGACTTTTGGCCTTGTAATAATTGCCATGCTGCCCCCGAATTATTATATGGTACATTCGGAAAGCATCTGGAAGATTTCGGGCTGTTTATTTCCCTGGTCACCGAGTGGGTCCAGCCCCTGCCCTCAGGTGGCAACCCTTGATCCGGATGTTCGGGCAATCACATAATGGGTCTGTACAGATCAGCGGTTTTTCCATTCCACCGGGGGTTGTTTTTCAACAAATGCCCGAATGCCGTTTTGTGCATCCTCGGCCATATTGTTCATGACAATGGTGTGCTTGGCAAAATCAAGCGCCTTGTCATCTTCCTGATCCACCTGGGAATAGAAGCCCTGTTTGCCGATGCTTAAAGTAAACCGGCTTGCTTCTGCAATTTGGGCCGCCAGCTTTTCCGTTTCCTGACCAAGTTCGTCTAAAGGCACCACCCGATTGACCAGCCCGAGCTGTTTGGCCTCTTCGGCCGGGAAAGAACGGCCGGTCAAAAGCATCTCCATGGCGGCCTTTCTCCCGATGGCCCGGGAAACGGCAACCGCCGGTGTGGTACAGAAAAGGCCGATTTTCACGCCGGGCGTGGCAAA
>NZ_JACDUS010000018.1 GCF_013761005.1 Desulfosalsimonas propionicica | reverse complement strand
CAAACGTCAGGCATATGGATTCAGGGATAATTGGTACTTCAAGCTCCGATTATATTTTATTCACGAATCCATCCCGGCATTTCCCGGATGAATCAGATAACTTTCGTTTTTTAAGATACTGGTGGGAAGTTGGAAATAAAAAGATCGCATTTAACATTAAAAACTCCCAGTCTGCTGAATGTTCTGGTAAAAAATGGTTTCCATATATGAAAGGTGGTGGCTTTTGCCAATGGTATGGGAACCAGGAATATACAGTAAATTGGCATAAAAATGGCTTAGAAATTAAAAACTTAGGAATAGAAACAGGTAAAGTTGCTTCTCGCCCCCAAAACACCAAATATTATTTTCAAAAGGGTGTTACTTGGTCAGATTTGACCTCCGGGCGGTTTGCAGCGCGACTATCACCTGGGGGATTTATCTTTGACGTCAAAGGCTCCTCAGTTTTTCCTAATGATATCCCACTTGTGCTTGCTCTGTTAAACTCTTCTTTTGCTTATTATATTTTAACCCTTTTAAATCCCACAATAAGTTTTCAGGTTGGCGACCTTTCGCGACTTCCTGTTCCATACGGCTCTAGTGAATCCTTGGTAAAGTTGGTTAATCAAACAATTGATTTAGTCCGCATGGATAGCAAAGAGACAGAAAACACATATGATTTTATACAACCTCCAAACTGGCATAACGGTATTGAGGAATTAATAAGACGCAATAGACAATTAAAACAGACCGAACAACAGATAGACGAAGAAATTTACCAGCTATATGGAATAAATCAGGATGACCGTAAAGCCATTGAATATGAAATCGGCAGTAATCCAATGGACAATGTTAACCCAAAGGATGCCGAAGACGAAGATATTACTCCTATTTCAAAAGAAACTCTTGCCCGCCAATGGATAAGCTACGCCGTTGGCATTATCATGGGCAGATTCCAGCCAAGCGTTGAAAACGGCCTTGGCCGGGGAGATTTTACAGAGGAAATCAACTCCAAACTCCAGGCCCTGGCAGACCCGGACGGCATCCTGGTAATGGACGAGGGGCACTCGGATGACCTGCCGGCCAGGGTGCTGGATGCCTTATCAATTATGCTGGGGGAAACCGAGGCCGAGGAAGTGGTCAAAACAGCTACCGGCAAGGAAGGTGCAGCAGAAACCTTGCTACGAACTTACCTGGAGAGGACTTTTTTTAAAGAACACATCAAGCAGTACCGCAAACGGCCGGTGTACTGGCTGCTCCAATCGCCCAAAAAGAAATACAGCGTCTGGCTGTTTCATGAAAAAATCAGCAAGGACACACTATTTCTTATCCGTAGTAACAAATATATTGGATCCAAAATGAATCTTCTGGAAGGACAGATTGCAGATCTACAAATCAGCCGAGAACAGGCCCAAGGCCGGAAGAAGCGTGATCTTGAAAACAACATTAGCGAACTGAGTGATATACTGGACGATATCCGTGAATTCGACAAACTCATCAAATTCATCACTGAAGAGCGCGGCTATCGCCATCATATTGACGACGGGGTGCTACTGAACATGGCCCCCATTTGGGAACTGATTCCTTCCTGGCAGGCCGAGCCCAAAAAGGCCTGGCAGGCGCTTGAGCGCGGCGATTATGACTGGGCTTATCAGGCAATGGACCACTGGCCGGATCGGGTTAAGAAAAAATGCCTGACCAATAAATCCTTTGCGATCGCTCACGGGCTGGAAGAACTGTATGATGAATAATTATTGACAACCATTACCAATTCAAGGGCTGAACCCGTGCATTCCTTTGATCCAAACTATCTGGCCAATCTCCAGATACCGCATTATCTGGTCTCGGCGATCCGTCAAATCGGCGAGCATAAAGGGAAACAGGACCTTTACAAGCAGCAGGCGCCCCAGATGCTTGAAAACCTGCTGCACGTGGCCATTATCCAGAGTACCGAATCGTCCAACCGCCTGGAAGGCATCACGGCTGAGTACCAACGGATCAAGGACCTGGTGGAGGAAAAAACCACCCCGGAAAACCGGCCCGAAGCAGAAATTGCCGGATACCGCGACGTTCTGAATACCATCCACAGCAATCATCGCAACATCCCCTTTACCGTAAACATGGTGCTGCAGGTGCACCGGGACCTGATGAAATATGCAGGCAAGGAGGGCGGGCGCTGGAAATCCGTACAGAATCAAATCACCGAGACCAACTCGGATGGGACCCGAAGGATCCGCTTCACACCCGTGGAGCCGTTCCAGACCCCTGAATTTATGGAGGCTTTGCATCAAAGGTTTGATGATGCACGAAAACAACAGGTCGTTGACCCGCTGATTCTCATTGCCCTGTACAGTTTTGATTTTCTTTGCATCCATCCATTTCTGGATGGAAACGGCCGCATGGCCCGGCTTTTGACGGTCTTGCTCCTCTACTATCATGATTTTGAAGTCGCGCGATACATCAGCCTGGAACGGATCGTGGAACAAACCAAAGATTCTTATTATGACACGCTGTACCGCTCCTCCCAGGGTTGGCATGAAGGACAGCACGACATCATGCCCTGGATGGAATACATCATTTCCACCATCCTGGCCGCTTATAAGGAATTTGAAAGCCGGCTTGGACGACTTTCAAAGGGGCGCGGCAGCAAAGCCGATATTGTCCAGAATGCAATCGAGGGTTTTATTGGGGATTTTTCCCTGTCTGATCTTGAAGAAGCCTGCCCGGATGTAGGCAGGGACTGGATACGTGCGCTGCTCCAGCGGCTGCGAAAGGAAAACAAGGTGGAACCGATAGGCAAAGGCCGCTACAGCCGCTGGCGAAAAATCAAATAAACGCCTGTAAGGGAATACAATTTAACCAAGTAAATTGTTACCTGCAACTTACCCGGTACGATTTTAATAGCGTAGGATTGAATTTCAATAGCGTATTAAACGGACCACTAATACGTTATTAAATGTATGGACTACCCTGAGCACTAGGCTTCGGAATGAATATGACCATCAAGCACACACACATGGAACCGGGAAAATAAATGGGCAAAATCACTGAATATTTACGCGCAATGCTTGAAAAGCAGGTGAAAGAAAAAGGGATCGTGGTCTGGTATGACCCTGAAAAGGCATATAAAGAGCTTGCAGGGAGCCTGGCACCACCGGATACTGCTTTGCTTTGTTTTCGTAACAGCTTCTTTCAGCTGCGCAAGGAAATTGAAGACTATATCGAGTTTTTAAATTCCGAGGATCGTCCGGTCAGGCACTGTGATATCCCCCCAAAGCTTCTGATATATGTGCCCATTTCCCGGCATGAAACTCAAAACGCGCTTGTCGAGTCTGAAGCCGCTGGCACGATCATGGAGCCCGGTGCCGGCATTGTGGAAAACAACACCCGCTTAAGGGCGATTGCTGACAGCGTATTTAGCAGTATTGCCCCCGACCAGGTTGAAAAAATATGTCAACAGATCAACGAAGGCATATTGAGCATTGCCGAGCTCGACAACATTGCAGAGGAAGTGGAAAATGTCGGATCTTCGGTAATCAAGCTGATATTTAATGCCACCGCCCCGGAAACGGTAATTCTTTGCTTTGCTGCATCGGACCAGTATGATGCGGCCATCACAGCGAAAAATGCCCTGCCTGAGATCAAGTCCTTTCTGAAGAAGATACTTGGCTTTGAGTTCACCGCAGAAGCGGATCCAAATTCATTGCGGCAAAGCTTGAACAAGCATTTGCTGCTTACCGAGATCCTTTCCGGGATACCCGAAAAGGATCGCCCGGAGGCCCTTGGCTTTATTCAACTACCCGAGGCACCCGGCCAAATCAAAGCCGCTCAAAATATCTGCCAAACCTGGCGGAACCGAGCGGACTTGCGCGATGCCTACATCAATACTGCCAAACAGGTGGAAAGCCAAATCGGGTTAAAAGAAATTACGCTTGTGACAGCAGATACGCTGGACCAGCTTTTAAAAGCGGAGACGTTTCCTGCTATTGAAAAGCAGCTTATGACATATGCTGAAGCCTGCCTGCTGGCAAAGGATCCGGAAACCGCACTTGATACTGCTGCTAAACGAAGGAGCGCATTCTGGTCTATCCATCAACCCAGGAATCAGCTTCGATGGGCAATCATTGAAAATGCGGCCCGCGTGATCTTAACAGGAAAAGCCATACGTGAGGAAATCCCGACCATTGGTAAAGATCCGGCGAGCATGGCCAATCGGTACGTGGACAGCGATAATGCCTGGCAAATGGTTGATACCTATTATCGCCGCCTTGAACATCATTATGCCCTGTTTGATATTGATCTGGCCGGCGAACACGAAAATCTGCAAAATGTTATCACCCTTGTTCGAAACGATTACACCCGCACGATAGAAACGGAAATAGAAGCCTTTACCGGGTCAATGATTAATGCGGATTTTCAAATACGCAGCTGGCTGAGCCAGGATGCCATATTCAGCCAATTCATCGAACCGAAAATAAAAAAAAACAACAAGGTGGCTTATGTTTTGGTGGATGCCCTTCGTTTTGAAATGGGCAGCGAGCTGGCTGAGAGCCTACAACCGGAGTTTGATTTAGACATTCAACCCGCCCTGTCCATGCTACCATCTATCACGTCCGTAGGAATGCCGGCCCTGCTTCCTGAGGCAGACAAAGGCATGAGCCTGACAAAAACCTCCGGCGGCAAGCTTGCCGTTGAAATCAATGGCACAACAATCAAAAACCGGTCTGATCGGATAAAATACTTACAGAACAAGCTTAGCGTCCCTCCTTTCGTATGCAAACTCAACCAGATCATTAAGCCTTCAAAAAAGATCCAGGAAGAAATCCAGGATGCCCCCTGGGTGATGGTGACCTCTCAAGAGCTGGATCGATGGGCCGAAGAAGGCGAAGGCGATGAGGAAGTTCGCATTTTTATGGAAGAGGTTTTATCGAGATTGAGCAAGGGGATTCGGCGCCTTGCAGCACTGGGAATTGAGGAAATTGTGGTCACCGCAGATCATGGCCACTTATTTGGTGAGGCCATGGAAGGCGGCCAGCGGATGGATCCGCCGGACGAAAAAAATGTGGAACTCCATGGACGGGTTTGGATTGGCAGCGGTGGCAAAAACAGTGAAGGTTACTTCCGGGTGTCATCAGATCAATTAGGTCTTGGCGGTGATTTGGAACTGGCTTTTCCCCGCAGTCTTGCATGTTTTAAATCCAAAGGCGCTAACAAGGCTTATTGCCATGGCGGCATTTCGCTACAGGAAATGATTATCCCGGTCATCCACTTAAAGCAGAAAATGGCCGAGCAGGCCTTTGCTAAGGCAAATGTGGAATTGGCATTGGGAACAGCCAAGATTACCAACCGGTTTTTCTCCATAAATGCAATTTACAAGGAAACCGGGCTGTTTGCGGCAGATGAGATAAAAGTGCGGATAGTTGTTAAATCCGGCCGCAAAGAGGTCGGCGAACCGGTGATGGCCTCTTACGGATTTGACGCAGCCACAAAAAACATCGCGCTTAAAAGAGAAGAACCGAATCCCATCACGCTGATGCTGACAACAGATGAGGTCTTGGAAAATATTTCAATACATGTTTTGGATGCAGCATCTGATACAGATATCGGCAGATTAAAGGGAATCCCCGTGGATATCGCCATATAAGGGAGAATTGATTATGTCTGAGCTTGATCAAAAAGCCACATCAGTCTTTGCCGGCAAGGTGGTGCGGAAAGACTTGGTGCGAAAAGTGAAAGTCGGCGCCAATGTGCCGGTATTTGTGCTGGAATTCTTGCTGGGCAAATATTGTGCAACTGATGATCCCATGGCGATAGAAGCCGGGCTGCAGGTCGTCAATTCAACCCTGGTGGAAAACTTTATTCGTCCTGATGAAGCAAATAAGACCCAGGCAGCTGTCAGGGAACAAGGCCGGCACACTCTCATTGACAAAGTCAAAGTGCGCTATTTGTCCCAAGATGACAAATACTGGGCCGAGTTCGTCAATTTCGGCCATAAATACGTCCATATCCCCGAACACTACATCAGAGAGTATGATCGGCTTTTGGTCGGGGGGATCTGGGCGCAGGCGGAAATCAAACACGAGTTTGACGAAGAGGCTAAGGGGAGGCGCAGTCCTTTCTGGATCGAAAAATTGCAGCCCATTCAACTGGCCACATTCGATCTGGATACCTATAAGCAGTGCCGGCAAGAATTCAGCTCAGATGAATGGATCGACTTGTTAATCCGAAGCATCGGTCTTGAGCCGACGCATTTTGATCGGCGGCTGAAACTGCACCTGCTGGCCCGCTTGATTCCTTTGTGCGAGAAAAATTTCAACATGATTGAACTGGGCCCCAGGGGCACAGGGAAATCCTACGCCTACCAGGAAATCACCCCTTATGTCATTCTGTTGACCGGGCCCACCACGGTTCCCAATCTTTTTTATAATATGCATACCTCACAAATGGGACTGGTTGGTATTTGGGATGCCGTGGGCTTTGATGAGGTCGCTGACCTTCAGAAAATGCCAAAGGAAGTCATTACTACCCTTAAAACGTATTGCGAATCCGGTTCCTTCGCCCGAGGCAAGGAATTTCTGTCCGGCATGGCCTCCATCGCTTTTTTCGGAAACACCAACCAGCCGGTTGAAGTGATGGTAAAATCCTCCCACCTGTTCCTGCCACTGCCGGATGTTATCCGGGAAGATATGGCATTTCTGGATCGATTGCATTTTTATATTCCCGGCTGGGAAGTTCCCAAAATGCAAATCCACTATTTCACGGATCATTATGGATTCGTGGTCGACTATCTGGCGGAAGCCATGCGCGAGCTTCGCCGGCATAACTATACGGAAATGGTGGATCGGTATTTTTCCTTTGGGAGCCATTTAAACGCCCGGGATGTCAAGGCTGTGCGTAAAAGCATTTCCGGGCTGATCAAGCTGGTCTACCCCCATGGGGAACTGAACAAAGATGAAATGGCAGAACTGGTCGACATTGCCCTGGAGGGCCGCAGGCGCGTTAAAGAACAGTTGAAAAAGATGGGATCTTTTGAATATTACCAGACTTCTTTTTCCTACATTGATAATGAAACCCGTGATGAGCGTTTTGTCGGGGTAGCCGAAGAAGGCGGCCGGGATCTGATTGCAACGGATCCCTTGAGCCCGGGATCGGTTTATACCGCTTCTGTGGATGTTGACGGGAAAGTGGGACTCTACCGCCTGGAAGTGGGTTGCTCAACTGGTACCGGGAAGTTGAAAATTTCCGGTAGCGTGGATAGTGCCATGAAGGAATCGTTACAACGTGCCTTCTCCTATATCCAAGGTCGCAAGGTAGAGATGGGAATCGCACAGCAATTTGTAACAACCGATTTTCATGTCGAGGCCATTGACCTTTTAAGCAACCATATATCCTGTAATGCCGGCGTGGCACTTGTCGTGGCCATTTATTCTGCATTAAAAAAACATTCTGCAAGCCCTGCGCTTCTGATTCTAGGGGATTTAAGCATCCAGGGCAATATAAAAGCCATGAACTCGCTTATTGAGCCGCTGCAAATCGGCATGGAAAACGGCGCCCGTCGTGCCCTGATCCCCATCGAAAACAAACGCCAGTTTCTGGAAGTCTCTGCGGATATCATGGAGCGCGTGGATCCCATTTTCTACGGGGATCCCATGACAGCGGCAATGAAGGCGCTCGGAATTAACTGACAAGATTTTGCAAAAACAGATTTTTTATTTACATGGGGGGAACCATTTTAAAGAATTAATGTGAACAATTAGGTATAAAAACTCATGAAAAAATATACCCACCAAACTTACAAAACCTTCCATGGAATAGAACCACGCCCCAATAGCTGCATCGTTCGAAGCCCACTTGACGAAGTTAAAACCATAAGGTCGTTGCTGGAAGATGTCTATAAAGATGCTGGTGATGGACGGACTCTACTCAGGGAACTCGTCCAAAATGCAGATGATGCAGAGGCAAGCGAGCTTGTGTTTGCAGTTTTAGAAGATGGATGGCAGGAAGCCAGCAACAGTCTCCTAAAAGGGCCTGCCTTAATTGTTGCCAACAACGGCCCTTTTTCTGCACAGGACCACGAAGCGCTGCACAAGGCGCTGGGAGGCTCTAAAACCGAGCAAACAGACAAAATCGGCAGATTTGGAATCGGTCTAAAAAGTGTATTCCACATTTGTGAAGCAATTGTCTATCTGGGCGCTGAAAAAGGCGTACTTCGACCCGGTGTTGTCAACCCATGGGCGGGAACCGGCGGAACTGATGAGCGTGATCCAATACACCCGGACTGGGACTTTGTGGAAGGTGAAGATCTGGACAAGCTGATAGGGGTTGCGGACCTCCTTCTTGGAAATTTTCACCAGGGTCTTATAGAATGGATCCCTTTACGGAATTCTGGACATTTGGACCGTGCAAAAGACATTACCTATGGATTGGGGGCCCACTGTTTCCAAGCGAAAGAAATTACTGCATGGTTTTCAAGCTCAGATTCTCTTGGCCTGCTATTATCCCAGTGCGGTCACCTTACTTCCATTGAAGCAATCTGTGCAAAAACCCCGGAAAATTTAGAATCTCCAAAACAAGAGGCTCATATCTCCCGCCCAGATTTCCAAGCCCTCGATTGGATCGGTCGCTACAACGATGACTCTGTTGGCAAAGAACGCTTTTTTGAGGGACAAATTCAAAATGAAGAACGATCCCGGTCGGTCCTGGGAGTTGAAGCGCTCGGCCATAGTCGCTTACGGGAGCTTCGAAATAGTCCGGGTTGGCCAACCGAACAAGAATGGCGCCAAGGACGATGCGACTGGGTGCCGCGAAAGGCATTGGGACATGCTGCAATAACTATCCTTCGTCCAACGGGCGCATATAGCGAACCATCCGAATTACGTATCAGATGGGCGGTTTTCTTGCCTCTAGACGAGGATCCCCAGCCTGAGACAAGCGATATCGTGGAGGTTAAACCTGTCGGCAAAAATCCTGATTCTGGTTATTGGGATTTAGTACTGCATGGGTATTTCTGGCCTTCCCAGGATAGAAGGTCGATTCCCGGGGTGACCACCCAGGAGCAGGCCTCCGGCGAAAGCGCGATGAGGGAGAAATGGAACCGGGCTTTGCGGGATGAGTTGTTGCTCCCTCTTCTGCCGAACATTCTTGCCAGGATGGCTCGGGATATGCCGGAAGATACCACCCGATCCGTACTGATAGCCACCCTATCCTCGCAAATAGTCCAACAAAACATAGACGCGGTTACCAAAACCCAATTTCTACTTCCTATTATATGTAAAAACGGAGTCGCCTGGAAAACGTTTCCAGTCAATGGAATTCAAATCCTTTCAATACCCCATTGGCATCACGCCCCTGATACGGTCCGAATGAGTTTCGTAAATCAAATAAAGGAACACCCGTGCAACTATGTCTTCATTGAAAACGATGCCCCGCAGCTCGGAGACGTGCCAGGCAAATGGCCTTATCAATGGATTCAACATTTGCTCTCCTGCATATCCGGCCAGGCACTTAGGACTTCTCAGGGGCTGTCCTGGACGGCAAGCCTGTTACGTCACATTATAGGCGACCCAAATGAATCTGGACACCAACGAACCCATGCGGTGGCGAGATGGCTTTCCTCAAAAATTGCGGAAAAAGCTCTTAGATCAACATCAAAAGGAAGCAATGAAGAACAGCAGCCTGTGCGGGAAATTTGGGTAGAAGTTTTCAATGTCCTTCCCAATGAGTGGCTTATCAGCGCGCCACTTGGCGCACTAAAAGCGGTGGAAGAGCTTGCCGAAAATGGGATAATAGGGCCGGGTTTTTTTCCTGTACCCCTTGGGCGCAATCCAGAGATGGCTGGCGAAAGCCATCCCGATGCTCAGAGCATCGATAAAGCATTGCTAGATATCGCCAGGCGAATGATGGAGGACAGCCAGTCCTCCCAGCGTGCGCGAAATTCCCGTCTCATGCTTGCCGAAGTCCTTATCGCTTTAAGAGGGATCAATGACATAGACCCGGAACTGAATAAACTACCGCTGCTCCGGGCTCGAAGACTTCCAAAGGACATTGACGATGCATGGTCCATTTATGATCTGAAGCGGCAGATGGAAAAGCATAGAGTGTTTGCCAAGCAGGCAAGCGAGATAAGCGAAGACCAGGAAATAACGGATTTGCCCTCGGACCCGAGAAAGGCAGGCACGGAACTGGCAGAAGCGCTTGGAGTAGATATTTGGCTTATTAATAAAGCCGTAGGGATGGCTGCGAATCTCCCCTACCCTGTCGAACAGGAACTGGCGGTTACGGTTAAATCAACTGAATCCGTCAACAAGGATCCTGAAAAGAGAAAAGCGCTTCTCAAACGGATAGCTGGTTCAGAATATAAAAGCGACCCGATTATTTATAACGCGATCTTTGCTCTTCTGACCGGAAGCACTAAGGCCTCTCAAGAAAGGCAAAGACTCTTTTATGTACGAAGCCAACACTCAGATAAAATTAATAATAATAAAACCTTGAATATACTGCTTCGACTTCTCCAGGAGCAATGGCGCGCGATTGAAGCTTCGCTCATTGAGCCCCTTCCTCACGCGTTGGTCCAGGAGCTTCAAGTCACGGCGATTGATTTCGGGGTTTTGCACGAATTATTGGCGGAAAGCCTGGACTCTTTGGTGGAATGGTCCGAGCTGCACAAGGAGGATGCAATTCACTTGCTGAGACATCTCCATTCCGCTTCATCTGAGAATCGCTTGCGGTGGAAACGAATGCCCCTGCATAGAATGCGCGGAGGCAGCCGGGGGGCTTTTAAGGAAGGCGTATTACGGGCCGTGAGTGATATAAATTTACCCGAAGAACTGGAAAGCGAAATACTTCTTCTTGACCCTGATCCGGAGGTAGTGGATCTCTATTTTGATGTACCTGTTCTTGACGAAAACGGCATCCTGAAAGCAATGCTGACAAGCCATAAACCTCATCGGTTTGCCGGAGAAATCGTTTCTGCCCTTCGTAACGAGAGTGAAAATCTTGTGTTCCTACCTTCTGATTCTTCGTTGCGCGATCTATTAAAACGTGCGTCATGGCTCCCCCTTTGCGGTCATAATTCAGGAATCGCTCCTGAAAAACTGCTGCTCCTGCCCAACGAAAAACTGCAGGGACTAATAGCGCCAATTGAAGAAAAAGGAGCACTGGATGACTTCAAATTAATTTATAATATAGCACCAAGTGTCTGGAATATATCCCATGACCTTGTGTTTGAAATTCTGGGCCGCCCTTCTCCATCCAAACAGATCCTGAAATTAGCAAGCGCAATTGAATCATCCAAAATTGAAAATGTCGATGGCGGCTTCTATGCCCTACTTCCCGAGACCGATGGTTTAGATATCGATCTCATTATAGATATTTTTCAAACCCCTTTATGTGATGCTCACAAGGGGTGGTTCATAGTTCGAACCGCAGCTGAAGTCATCAACCTCTCGGGAGGACAGGCGCTCACTAATGCCCCTGGCAGATCAAAAGAGGCTATTCTTGCTCTCGTTAAATCCCTTTGCAGCAAGGTTCCCCCTGATAATCAAATATACACACTGAGGAGCCTGGCCGAGAGCCGTCCGAGAAGGGATGATCCTGCCGGCCGCGTTCACCGCAAATTCATAGAGGTATTTTCGCAAACGGAGACTTTCTTTGAAAAGGTATTGCCAAGCATAGAAATGCCAACCCAGGACGGGCAATGGCGTTTACCCCGGGAGATTGCAATGTCAGAGTCGGGCATTTCCCGACGTCATCGGTTGTTATCTGATTACCGGTCTCTTTTGGGACTTGACAGGGATGAACCTTGGACAACACAAAGGCAAACAGAACATACACCGGCATCTGGATCTGTAGATACCCTCAGACAATATTTTAGCCATTGGTCAAATCGGGTCCCCAAAGGCGCAGTCGGTTCATTTCTCAGCTTATTGGGAAATGGTCACCAGGATGGAATCTTAGAGCTTGCCCAGGAGTGGCTTGGGGATGATGTCAGTGTTGAGGGAATGCGTGCGCCTATAGAGGGCGAAACTGATATCGGGAAGTCTATCAAGATCCGTGTTTCCGGGATAGCCACGGGTCAAAGGGTTCGGGTGATGAATCTGCTCGGTCAAGAAATTGAAATGGAACTGGGTGCAGAAAATGAGATGATTTTCGCAACCGATCCGGAACTAAGGCGATCCGCATTAGGAAGGTATTGGATCATTATCTTGCGGGATCCAAAACCGGAACATCGCACCCAGCAGGAACTTCTTGAGCTTCTCGGTAATTCTGTTGAGTGGTGGGCTAAACGAGTTCTCAATATAGAGATTCAGCAGGTTCGGCAATGGTGGACCAAATGGGGTACTGGTTCGCAAGCTTACATAGGTCCAGTGCAAGCATCCATTCTCGCTCATTTGCCGCAAACGTTTTACCAATTGGATGTCAGAGAATGTGCGGAATTAAGGGACGCCCTGAAAAATGCGCAACGGGCACAAAGAAGACGGGAACAGGCCCCATCTGCGCAACTCAATAAGGCAATTAGGGACGAGCGATCAGCACTTGAGAAATTGGGCAGTTTAGTTCGAAACGAACCGGAGTACCAGAAGTTTATCTGGTACCGCATGCAGGAGCTGATGAAAAGATTTGGTTATACCGAGAGCAGCGTATTGCTGGAACTATCACAAAACGCTGACGACGCACTTGCCCAATCAGCTGAAATATCGGGTACAGATTTGCCTGCCGAAGTGCAGTGCCTTTTCATAAGAGTCAACAGGTATGATGATAAGCCGGAAATAGAAATCAAACATTATGGCCGGCCGATCAATGAAACAGGGGGGACTGGATTTCCGGCTGGACCCGAGAGGCAGTGGGATCAGGATCTCTATTTTATGATGCTGCTTAATCTGAGCGGCAAACCAGGGGAGACCCCCGGCCAAAGTTCATCATCATCAACAACCGGGAGATTCGGGCTTGGTTTCAAATCCGTTCACCTGGTTTCAGAAATGCCTTCGGTCATAAGCGGCTTTCTGGCCTTTACGATAAAGGGCGGAATATTGCCTGTTGAACAGGCCTTGCCAGAGGAAACAGACCGCCAGCCCATAAATGGCCACCCCCCAACTATCATTAAATTGCCGCTGCGCGAAGACCTTGATGAATCCGAATTGCTTAACGGCATATTCAAGAATTTTCATTATGCCAGAGCATTTCTTCCAGCTTTTTCTCGTCAAATCCGGAAAGTGGTTATTGAGGGAGGCCCGCGCCCGGGCATCAGTACATTCGAAGGACAACAAATCGACGGTGCGCCAGGCTGGTCGTTAGCAAAGGATCCAGTCACCCTTCCAGAGACTGATGGCCGTTGGCGTATACTCCGTTTCTGTCCAAGGGAGGCTGGAAATAGCAAGGGAACAGAAGCGGTTATAATCGGTCTCAAACATGACAGACCAAAAGCCCTCCCGATGGATATGCCGTTTCTATGGAATGTGACTCCCACAAGCGAAAGCTGGGGATGTGGATATGCCGTTAACGGACCATTCAAGCTGGATCCAGGCAGGGCCCATGTCGCCTTGGAGGATGAGAAAACTCGCAGAGTATTTGATCTGCTTGGCGAAACGCTTGGAAAAAGCCTGCTAAACTTGCACGACGCCCTTGAAAACAGAAAAGATAATCCCTTGAATGGGCCCCCTAAAGGAAATGAGTCTATAGAATTTCTCTCGGCGCTGTGGAAAATTCTCGCCAGCGGGATAGACAACAGAGACCAGCTCCGAAAAGAATTACTACTTAGCCTCCATGGCGATGGACGTGGAATTTCAGGATGGATGAGGGCGCGATCTATAGTTCCTTCCGGGCTGCCGGAGCCTTTTTTGCCCCGATTGCCTGTCTTGAATGACAATACACAGGTAGAAATGGCATCAGAAGGGCTTGATAGCCCAGCAATCTGCCGGGCTATTTCGCAAATTGATGACATAACCGCGATCGCCCGTAGCCATGTAGTGGCCTCAGAAGAAATCGTCCAGCTCCTGCAGCCTTTTTTGTCAGCAGCTGTAAAGGAATTTTCCCCTGCAGATCTTTTTCATGAACTGGCCGAAAGTTGGAACTATACTCTAACGCCAGAAAGGCATCATGGACTCCGGCCGTTGGCCGAGGGCGTCATCTGGGAGCAAATCCAGGAAAGCGCAACCGGCCAACCATGGTATTCAAAACTTAACGCGCGTTCCCTTGACGGCAATTTCAGTCCTTTACGAAAATTATTACTACCGCCAACAGCCATTCAAGTTGAAACAGAGGCTGTGGACCAAGATGAATTTCTTCGAGCAGCATTTGCCCCTCAATACAGCATTCTTGACCCCGAGTATATTGTTTGCAGGGAAGATCTTGAGATATTTCTGAGGCTGAGAGCTCGTCATGAGATTGATGCTGCTGTGATGGCCTCATGGTACACAAATCTCACGGGCGATCATAGACATGAGGCGTTGAAATATCTTCTGGATGGAAGACTCCAAAAAGAAATCCTGGAAAAGCTTATCCCTCATCATTCAAGGCCGGTTTGGCTGAGCGAATACGAGCAAGTCCGTTCAATGCTTGCCGCACTTAACAGGGAAGACCATTGGCAGTCCCGCCAACTTCTGGCTGCTCTTTTTCCAACACGGTTTCAGGAAATCCCGGAGGAGATTCCGGAAGGACGGACCTTGCCTGAGGCCAATAGGCTGACATTTTTTGAAAGATTTAGACTATGGTGGAACGATCCGCATAATCGCGATCGTGTCATTGATGCCTATGAGACAAAGGCTTGGCCCGACTGGTTGAGACACCACGGGATTTCATACGGTCTACAAAACGACTCCAAGGACCATTGGCTGGCCCTTTTTGTACTGGGTGCTTGCCGCAGCCTGGGGCTAACGCAACGAAGTCATCACAGAAACTTTGCTGAATTTATCAAGCGGGAAGGCTGGTGGGAAATTTTTAAAAACCCCGATGAAACAACAGCTTGGATGGACCTGCTTCGCATTTGGCAAGACAGGAGCCAAGAAAAACTGGAGTATCTGAGATGGATGTCACTTTTCCCCGCTATATACCAATTAAGCAGGCATCTCGAGACTTATAAAAGGCTCATTCGATCAGCTGAAAGACGGCCTGCAGAACTATATCGGGTGTCTTGTTTGCTTGCTCCTCGGGTTGATGAGGCGCTTACAGGAGCAGGTCAACAATTTGACGCGCCCCCGGCCCCCCTCAACTTTGGCCTACACTGGATTCTACGGGAGCTCGTGCGGATGAATATCCTTGAAGGCAACCATCTACTACCAGACTGCTGGGTTCCTTCAGATCAGATTGTCCGTTTCCTATGTCCCCTCGGGCTCGAGACGATCGATAGCGGCGTCCCTAACCGGGATAAGGCAAAAGCTATATACGATTTCTTAAAATCCGAACTGGACACCGCTACCCCTAATCTTCACAAGGCATTCGATATCCCTTTTTGTTATATAGCCGAAAATCATCAACTCCAACAAGAACTCGGCCTGGAGGTATAATGTCTGGTTTCAAGAAAGGCGCTAATGTAAGACACCGCAGTTTTGGCCAGGGAACAGTGCGCATGGATGACGGAGAAAGCGTTCTCGTCAGGTTCGAGCATGGCGTCGAGGAATGTTTCCCTGCCGACCTGGAGTTGATTGAAGGGGTGAGTGACCGTGCGGATGGGGATAAGCTTGATCCCGCCCTGAATGTGGTGACCAGGATAATCGGCAGCTGTGTGCTTTCAGTAAATGATGCATGGGGGGTCTTTTCGAGTTCAAGAATCGCTTTGCTTCCGCATCAACTCTGGGTCTGTAAAAAAGTCCTGGAATCCTGGCCACGTAGATGGATGATAGCGGATGATGTGGGACTTGGAAAGACCGTAGAGGCTGGCCTGATCCTTACACCCCTGCTTTCTTCAGGTCGCGTGAAGCGCCTTTTGATTCTTACTCCTGCAAGTCTTACAGAGCAATGGCAGACGCGCCTGAGGGAAATGTTTGATATTAGGGTATCTATGTATGCGTCTTCGATCGATACGAAAAGATCTGACTTTTGGAACACTCACGATAAAGTTGTCGCATCAGCCCACACTCTTCGCACCAACACAGGAAGCCGCTGGGAACGACTGGCTGGTGCGGATCCATGGGATCTTGTAATTGTGGATGAAGCACACCATCTGAATGTGGACGAGATTCGAGGGCGTACCCTATCATTCCAGTTAGCAGAACATCTCCAGGATCATGGTCAAATACATTCGATGATTTTTTTTACCGGTACGCCCCACCGCGGAAAAGATCTGGGTTTTCTTTCACTGTTGAAACTGCTTGATCCCGATGAATTTGACCCGAAAATGCCCCTTGAAGAGCAGGCTCACAAACTAAAAAAAGTGATGATCCGCAATAACAAGGCCAGGGTAACAGACATGATGGGCAACCCTATATTCAAACCGGTGAGGCCCCATTTAGAAAAATACACTTACTCAGAGGCTGAGGCTCGCTTCTACGAAATGCTCACCGACTTTATCGTAACAGGAAAGACATATGCGGCAAACCTTGGACAACAGCAACAAAGGGTGGCGATTTATGTGTTGATCACCATGCAAAAACTTGCTTCAAGTTCGGTCGCAGCGGTTCGGCGGGCTCTGGCAAAGCGCCTTGAAAGACTCCAGGGAGCAAAAACGAGAGTAGAACAATGGAATACAGATATAAAGCGCATGGAAGAATTGATAGCAGAGGACGATCCTTCGAATTTGGATGAACTTGCCCAAATCGAAGAACGTGTTTCACGTAATATCGATGACAGGGTTTCACTCAATCCAAATGAAATCCCTGCAATAGAGGAGCTGTTAAACAAAGCGAACGAAATTGAGCAAGAAACAAAAATACAGCGAATTCTCGACGTGGTCGAAAAGGATTATTATGGGCGCACTGTCCTTTTTTTCACTGAATACAAGGCAACGCAGGCACTCCTTATGAGTGCCCTTAAGGCCCAATACGGTGATGATTGTGTCACCTTTATTAACGGCGATGGATTTATTGAAAATGTCAAGGCCGCCGATGGAACAGTCCGCACCATTAAAGAGGACCGGCTCCGTGCAGCAAATCGTTTTAATAGGGGTGAGGTACGATTTCTTGTCTCTACTGAGGCCGCGGGGGAAGGAATTGACCTTCAGGAAAACTGCAGCAATCTCATACACGTAGATCTGCCCTGGAATCCAATGAGACTCCACCAGCGTGTCGGGCGGTTGAATCGATACGGTCAAAAGGAAACTGTAGATGTGGTAACGATTAGAAATCCGGATACAATTGAGAGTCGCATCTGGGAGTGCCTGGATGAAAAACTGGAGAGAATTAACTTAGCCTTCCAAGGTGCTATGGACGACCCGGAAGATATGCGGCAACTGGTAATCGGGATGGCTTCACCGCGGATGTTTACAGAGTTATTTTCCGATGCCGAACCGGCACTTCACGGACAACGAATAGAAGATTGGTTTGATTCCAAGACAGCAACTTTCGGGGGCGAGGATGCCGTAAGGATCGTGCAGAATCTTTTTGGCAACGTCGCTCGCTTTGATTTCGGCGAAGTTGCCGATCAGATCCCAAAAGTGGATCTTCCCGACCTTATACCTTTATTCAAAGCTCTGTTCGCTGTTATGGGGAGGCGCCCCAATCAGATTGATAAGACGCGCTTAAACTTTAAGACACCTTCCCAATGGCTAACCGATTTTACCATTGCCGATCGGTACAACCTGCTCTTTGCGCGGGATCTGAAGCCTTTAAATGGCGAGGATGTCGCCGGCATAGGTCTAAAAATCGTAGACAGAGTAATCAGTGCTGCCGACGATCTGACTGACGCACTTGCCGCAGTGGGCGATTTCCCTGACCCTCTGGTTATCTTCGCCCTGCGGGACCGAATTACCGGCTCAAAGGGACCCGTTAAAAAAGTTATTACAGGCTTGCAGAAGAAAAAAGACGACGGATGGGTATTACTTAAAGATTGGGAAATCATCAAGCTTCTTAACCTTTATGCTGATAAGCCCAGGAGTCAACTGTTTGACGCCGAACCGATTCCGGAACAAGAAACCACGGCCCTGATCAAAGAGGCTCGGTCACACTTGTCCTACCGTATCGAGGAACTCGATCTTCCATTTCAATTGCCTGTAATCGCGGAATTTGCCTGTTTGATCCCTGGAACTCATCGGGAAAAAGATCCTCCTTGGAATAAGAGGACTGATGTTTCAGTGGACCTAAATTAAAAGATAGCTGTTGCTGAGGAAGCTGCGTGAGCTTGGATATAAGCATGAGTAGCGAACTAGTAAATATGAACCGTGTGAGCGGAGCGAAAGGTTGGATAAGAAATTAAAAAGCCATGGGGCCCCGATGGGCAAGGAATATACTTTTCTTACACCAAGCACGTCGCGACTCAGAGTGATACGCCAAGGACACAGTATCATTCGGAGCCAGGGCATCCCAAAGCCCATCGTCATCGTCGATACGCTGGAAAAAGAACCATTACCTATATACGAAAATCATCCCAACTGGATCGCTGGTGAACGCAGGGCAAATATGAAAACCGGTGATTACACGGTGGAGGGGATGGAAAATATTCTTTGCCTGGAACGTAAAAGCCTTCCGGACTTGATAGCTTGCACCGTCACCTATCGGCAGCGCTTTATTGGTGCCTGCCACCGATTGGCATTGTTCCAATGGAAGGCCATTCTTATCGAGGCCACTTTTGAAGATATCAAAGGCGGATTCGAGCAGTTTGATATCCCTTCTGCTGTCCATCCCAATACCGTCTGTGGCACACTGGACGCGATTGAAGCAAAGCTCGGCATTCCGATTATCTATACATCAACAATCCGGGGGCTCGCAACAGAGCGCACCGCGAGCTGGATGTCAAAACATTTCACATACTGGTGGCTGGAAAATAATGGGCATGGGCGAATTCTGGTGGATACGGATCGGTTGTGATTTTTCTTTCATCCGTTATTGAATTCTATTTAATTCGAAAATGAGCCTTTAAAAAATCAAGAGGTTCCATCCATTTCATCGCTTTTAATGCTGATATGACTTTCTTTAGGTGCATAAAACAAGGCCAGGCACGGCGACGGCTTTTCCGGCGGCTTCGCCTCCATTACAAAGACGCGCGTGTTGGCGACATTCCATTGATATCAAAAAAACCGGCGCATAATTCACAAACATAAGAAAAAAAGGTCGTTGTTATGAGCAGATACACAGGCGATAAAGACGCCACCGCCATTCTGGAAGCGGCTGAGCACTGGCGACAACAGGGATTGCTGACCGAAGGTTCCATATTTACGGATAAGTCTCTGTGGCGGCTGGAGCATTTTCAGGCCTTGAACGAAAATTTTGTGAATCAACCCCTTGAGGGAGAAGGTTCTTTTTTTGAAAAACTGTCTGCCCAGCTTGTGAATACGGCTCCTGAAGTCAAACAACTGGCCGCTGAAATTCTCTGGATCATGTTCCTTTGCCCCAGCAATATCGGGGTAGAAAAAAAACGGGAGGGCATACAGACGATCTGGGGCTGGGCGGAGGAATCTTTTCCCGAAGCTTCCCCCTGGCTGTGGGATAAATATCTCAATGGTGTGGGCAGTGCCGGAACAGGTTTTAATACTAACAGAGCCCGGGAATATGTCTTTATCATACGTATTGTAATGAATTTAAAGGAACTGGCTCCACCGGATCGTGAAGCGCTTTTAAATAGCGGCTGGAAGCTGGCTGAATGGCTGGAGCAAACCCCCGAGTGTGATGGCAGGCAGTTTCGCCACATGATGCTGTTTCTGCTTTTCCCGGACAGCTTTGAACGGATTTTTGGCGGCACGGACCGCCGTAAGGTTGTTACAGCCTTCAGCAGAAAGTCGGAAGCCCAGGTCAATGCCATGTCAGCTATGGAAATTGACAAAGAACTTTACGCGATCCGGAAAAACCAGGAAGACAATTTTGGTATAAAGGACCTGGATTTTTATGAAACCCCGCTGCGGGAGCTTTGGAAAGATCCTGGAAATGCCTCGTGGCTGTTGACCTGGAATCCCGACAAATGGAACTGGCAAAGTTTAGAAGCAGACCGGGCGGCCACCCATAAAGGAGAGACCGTGACCCATCGATGGTCTTGTGCCAATCGAAAGGCCGCCGTCGGTGACAAGGTCTATCTTGCCCGCACAGGTGTTTCTCCCAAAGGGATAGTTGCTGTCGGCAACATTGTAACGGCTTCGTATGAGGCCCCCCACTGGGAGGAAGCAAAAGCGGAGAACGGCCAGACTTGCTGGCATGTTGATGTCGCTTTTTCAAGAATTCAGGATCCCATGGCGGATGATCCCTACCTGACGATGGAAGACTTGAAAAAAATAACCGTTGATCAACAAGACTGGACGCCGCAATCTTCCGGCATAGAAATAAAAACACGTTTGGCCGGCATTTTAAAAAAGCGCTGGGAAGAGAAGGTTGTTCCCGCGGTTCCCCCGGCCCCGGGAGCGACCAATCTCATTGTTTATGGCCCGCCGGGTACAGGCAAGACGTATTACCTGAACAACTTGATCGGAGATTATCGCAGCCGGAAACAAAAGATTGGCCGGGAAGCCTGGCTGATTCAACAACTGCTCGATATGCGCTGGTTTGATGCCGTTTTTGCCGCTCTTTGGGCTCTTGGCGGCCGGGCCGGGGCAAAAGAAATTGTAAATCATGAATATATCGCCTTAAAGGCCCGGGCTATGGGGCGTAACCGGCACGTCACCAATACGGTCTGGGCTACGCTGCAGGCCCATACCGTTGAGAGTTCTCAGACGGTGCAATACAAGAATAAAAGCGTTCCCTATGTCTTTGACAAGCAGAAAGATGGGCAATGGCGCATGGTGGCAGACTGGGAGGAAGAATGCGCGGAGCAGGTTTCTATGGCCCAGGCCTTACAAAAAGGGCCGGTAGTAGAAGCGGCCCATCAGCGGTATGAGTTTATAACCTTTCATCAGGCATATAGTTATGAAGATTTTGTGGAAGGCATTCGCCCGATTCAAAATGACGAAACCGGGGAGATTGAATACAGGGTTGTGCCGGGCGTGTTTCAGCGTATTGCTCAAAAAGCCAAGGCAGACCCAGGCCAGCGGTATGCGATTTTTATTGATGAAATCAACCGCGGCAATATCGCCAAGATTTTTGGTGAGCTGATCACCCTCATCGAAACGGACAAACGGACGGAGTACGATGAAAATGGTGGGAAGGTCCGCGGCATGACACTGACGTTACCGTATTCCGGCGAGGCCTTCGGCGTACCGGCAAATCTGGATTTATACGGCACCATGAACACGGCCGACCGATCCATTGCCCTGATGGATACCGCTTTACGCCGAAGGTTCACGTTCCGGGAGTTGATGCCGGATCCCGGGATTATCAACGGCTCGCGCGGAGATGGTTATATAGAAGACGGGGAAGGCGGCAGCATCAATTTGCGGGCGCTGCTTAAGACTATAAACCAGCGCATTCGTTTTCTTCTGAATCGAGATATGATGGTGGGTCATGCATATTTTATGAAGATAACGGATTTTGCCGGGTTCAAGCATGTTTTGCTCACTCAGATCATTCCTTTGCTGCAGGAATATTTTTATGAGGACTGGCATCGGATTCAATTGGTGTTCCGTGACGTGGGGCCGGACCGGGAAAACATGGAGCCGCAGATTATTTGCCACAGAACACTGAAAGACGAAGCGGTTCTGGGGTTTGCTCATGACGATTATGATGATTTGATTGATTACCGGGTGGCCACGGCCGATGAAATAACCCCGGACGCGATCCGCAAAGTGTACGAGGAGCCTGCCTGACCTTGGAATCAATAACCCTGATTGAACATGAGGTGCTCCCGATTGTGCCCCGTAGATCCGGCAATCAGCGGGCGATCACCGCGGAACAGGCGCGCGCGTTAGAAAAACTGGGCAAAAAGTTGCCGGGAAACGTTTTTTCCTGGGGCCGTGATTCTGTCAGGTTTTCGCAATATTGCGGGATCATCTGCCTTGGCAATCTCTTGCTGGAAGTGCTGCCGAAAATTCACGGCCAAGAAGAGGAACCCGGCACCTGCCGGAAAGCGTTGATCAGCATGCTGATCCGGGCGAGATGGCTGAAACTGCAACGGGGTGGTTCTGCCGGCATTGCCTTGCAAAAGTGCGCGTTATTGGACGTGTTTATCCTCCATTTTTGCGACCTGCTCCATGAGGAAATCAAACAGGGCATGATTCGTCTTTATATTGAACGCAATGAAAATCTGCCTGTCCTCCGCGGGCGTTTGTTAACAGAGCAGCAACTCAAACGTAATATGGTTCACAAGGAGCGCCTGTATTGTCGATACGACGAACTGAACGCGGATAACATCTATAACCGGATCATCAAGTATGTACTGAAAATGATGCTGAAAATGCCGATCGGCAGGGAAGCAAAAAAGAAAGTCACCGGGTTGGGGATGCGATTTGATGACATCAGTGACGTGAAGGTGGATGTGCGAATGATCAACAGCCTAAAATTTGATCGTACCACCTGTCGTTATGAACCTGTTTTTAATCAGTGCCGTTGGTTTGTTCAGGGCGTCTATCCGGATGTCTCGGTCGGTCAGAATCCTTGTATTGCCCTTCTGTTCGACATGAACCGTCTCTTTGAATTATACGTGGCGGATATGTTCAGAAAAGCGACTCGGACGGAAGGCAAAACAATGCAGACACAAAAACCCCAAAAATATATGGTGCGGCTAAAAGAGCAGGAAAAAGAACTGTTTTTGATGAAGCCCGATATGGTTTTTCTTGATAAAAACAATGTATTCATTGCCATTGCCGATGCCAAATGGAAATTGCTTGATGAAAATGAGAAAAAACTCGGCATTTCCCAGGCCGATCTTTACCAGATGGCCGGCTATGCCATCCGCTACAAAGTGAACCGCCTGGCCCTGGTATATCCCAGGCAGCAATCACTTCAGCGCCCCATAAACCTTCAAATCCAAGGTTCCGGGGCGTTTATAAAAATTATACCTGTAGATGTGACTGCCGAGAAGAGCAATAAAGATGACTCCTGTCGTTTGCTGATACGTGCATAATTTTTGAGAAAAGCGGGGGAAGTATGGCTATTTGTGGTTTACTCAACTTTCGGGGACCAATGCTAATTTAACCTTATCGCCTTCCCGATTAAACACTCAACGCCTTTCACAGCTACTGGATCACTCAACATGCCAATAGCAGGTTTATCAGTCCCAATGATTCTCAAAAACAATTCAAAATCAGCACTGTTCTCCTGCAAACGATCGGCAGTAGTGAGATCTGTCTGAAATTCATGAACAATAAAGACCGCAAGTTCAGACAAATCCTTTTTGGCCTGTAAGATTGTTCCACAAAAGCCTGCCAGAAGTTGGTATCTGACCTCACCCCAATTGGATAACTCACCGCCGACCATTTCAAGTAGTGCATCAATTCTTTCCGGCGCTTTTGTGTGCTCCCCCTGCTCCCTGCGCCGGCACTGTCGATTCCTGTACCCAGAGACCGTATCGTTACCAAATGGTTCGTCTGCTTTTGCCTCGATGCAGATAGTAACTTGTTCCAGACGAGTTCTTCCAATAATCCACAGGTCATGATTCCTGCCCTCACCTCGTTCGGGCAATCCGGTTACAAGCTCTGGTACAGCCTCTATAAGCTGCAAATCCTCAAGCCTTGGCTTTGAAAGAAGGATGTTTTCTATTTCCGGAGGCACAGCCGGAGCATCATCAGGAAACCAGGCTTTTGCAAGCTCCATGGCGCTGCGGCCTTCCTTCCACTGATAATCTCTCTTCGGGCGGGGCCATTCGGCCCAGGAGTGCAAATGCCTGCCGTCATGAGATTTGATAAATGGGGGCTTCATATAAACAATCCATATTAAGGTTGATGTTTCAAAATGATATTAACAAGGCTATTGCTGTTTTTAAAGAAAGAGCATTTTAATCTGCTAAATCCTTAAAAATCCCCTTTCTAATGCTATGGCACTGCCACCTTTATTTAAGCTCAAATTTGAAGCAAAAACTCCCTCTCACGCATCCGTTTCAGCCGGAATTTTTTCTTCTTTCCGGACACGATGCGGATTTGTTCCAAAACGGAAAATATACAGCGGGCAATGAAAACCTGAACAATTCGCTACGAGTTTGTAACTGCCGCCCATTTACATTATGATGGGCGTCGCTGCCTGGTTCGTCTGGAACAGATACGGAATGAAGGTAGCCAGGGCCGAGCTTTTCGCTTTTCTTATCCAGCTGGTGTTAAACGGGTTGTGGACCAGAATTTTCTTCGGCATGCAGGAGCCGGGATGGGCGTTTTTTGAGATCCTCCTGCTTTTGGCCGCCATTGTTATAACAACAATATTGTTTTTCAAGAAAAACGCCGTGGCTGGATGGCTGATGGTTCCATATATGCTCTGGGTTGGGCTATGCCTCGACTTTAAATGGCGGTATCTGGATGATGAACTGATTGTCTGGAATATGGATGCGTCCTGGCAAACACCTTGCCGAGTTCGCCAAAGGCTCCTGTGTCGACGATCTCTCCTGGAGGTAGGCCACACCCTTACCGTTTCTTAATTTTTATTTGGACACCAAGCGTTTCTGGGCGAAACTCTCTGATAACATTTTTACAAACCGCATAGTGCATACTGAGTCATACGACCGTAGGTGTTTTTTTTATAATATGAACGAGCCTGTATGGTAGCCCTTATTCCGGCAATGTGCCGCAAGGGGGCTTTGTTGGGGCGGGCCATGATAGCCGCATGGTGCACTTATACATCCACAACAGTCAAGCGACTACAAACATGCTCTCTTTTATCCGGAACTGCAATCTGGTTGGGATAGCGGGGAGTTAGAAAACTCTGAGCCGTCAGATTCAGGAAATTAAAAAATCAAAAAAACGAAAATTACCGACAACCGCATATAGCCCCAAAGCCCAGAGTGTTATGGATGGCACCCCGGGAAACCTGGCAAATCCGAGCCATCAGAGTGAGGAGAATACAAAATCAAAAATGCAAAAAATTCTGGACACTACCTGCCATACTCGACCGCCTGGTCCACAATGCTTACCAACTCAATTTGAAAGGAGGCTCTATGAGGAAAAAGAAAAGAAAGTTGACTTAGGCCCGTTAATTTGTGAGAAAAGAGATAGCGTCGCTTTGCTCCGAAAAAATGGTCGCCATGGAAGGGAATGGATGGCCGAGATCAATCGGAACAGGCGGCTGACTTTCTCCGGAACAGGTGGCCGGAATCGTCCGGAATGAGTGGCCGAATTCACCGGAATATGCAAATAATTATAGTTACCATGGATTATGCCTCCTCTTTTGAAGTTAACCGCATGATTTTATAAGCATGCTTTATGCGCCAGTCGTTGTCATCACCAAAGGCCAGGAGCAGGTAAAGAATCGGTTTTTCCTGATAAGTTTCAAGTTCGTCAACTCTCTTTTCAAATTCTGTCTCCATGATTTACCCTCTTGATTTGATAAGTATTTTTCAGTATTGATTTAAAAAACCGTGGGCATTGTGACTTTTTGAAACCACCTCCGCCCTGAGGACGGGAAGAAGCCTTGGAAGATCTCTTGATAAGCACTCAGGCTCCTCAGACGATAATAATGGCACTAGGTCAGGGGGAATAACCCTCGATAAAAGTATCCTGAAATTTAGAAAGTCATGAATTTTGCAGGAGGACCCATGGCTATAAATCTCTTCCATAGAAAACAGGGTTCCTTTCCTATCATCTCTTTAATAATCTTAATGGTTATATTTGTATTGACTTTTAATGTAATTCCGGAAGGTTTTGCCGCTAAGCTTGATTATAAAAAATATAAAAAACGGCTTGAAGAAGTCACTGGCAGAAATTGTACTCGTGCAGAAATATTTAATATTGTCGGGCGAGATGCATTTGATCCGGCAACCATACCCAAGCAACCTTCTGATAAGCCTGCCGATGATAGGTTAGAAGCCAAAACACTTTGCTCTCACGAGCATGGATTTTCTATAGACATTCCAAATGATTGGGCGAAAAGAAAACCGAAGCAACCTCAAACTTTATTCAGTTTTGCAAAGATGGGGGCAGGACAAAATTTAAATATTAATGTTTTGGATGCTAAGGGGAAAGCTTCTATTAAACAAATTCCATTGCAGCAACTTTTTTATCCTTTTTATGAATCCATTCAAATTATAGAAAAAAAATATATAAACAAAGATGGAATGTTTCTGCTCACATGCATATATGAACTTCGGAACGGAAATCTTAAAAAAAGATTAGAAGGGGCGCATAATCTTAAATACTTGACGGCTTCATGGATTAAGGATCAAAAGTTGTTTACTATCACTTTTACGGATTCCAAGGCAGAGTTTGGTAATAACCTGCCGGCATTTAAAAACATTTTGGGTTCAATTTGTTTTGAAAAATAGGCTCTTCTGTCTTCAAACAAGAGGCTTATAATAATATACTAAAATTGCTTGAAAAAATATTTAAACATACTCTCATATTAATCATTTTTCTGTTGCCTTTATGGGTCCTTTTACCTGTGGCTGTTGCCGGGTTATTAAGTGGATGGTTTGGATACATGTTTGGTGTTTTTTTAGGGATACTTTTTGGGGCTTGGTTTTATGGCGCGGGAAAAATGATGTTTCCTTTTGATAGCGGATTTTTCAAGCATGAATTTTGGGAAATGTAGGTTCTTATGCGGTATTTGTGTGTTTCAAAAAAAATTAACATATCATGTTAACTTTTTCTTGCATTATAGGCCTCATGGAAATATATTTTAAAACAAAGCGGCTTGCAAAAATATGCAACAACCAAAAAGAAGCCATAAAAATTCATGGAACTAAAATGGCAGCAAAGTTGGGGCAGCGGATGTTCGAACTTAACGCAGCCAAGTCGCTAAAAGATATTTCGAGATTACCTCCGGCACGATGCCATCAGTTATCAGGAAATCGACAGAATCAGTTCTCTGTTGACCTTGAACATCCTTTTCGGCTTTTGTTTATTCCTGCGAATGAACCTCTGCCACGGCTGCCAGATGGTGGGTTTGATTTAGAAAAAATTACGGAAATCGAAATTATCGCAATTATCGATACACATTAAAGAGGAACCCCAAATGGTACGGGCCAAAAAACAATATAAATTTGAGCCGGATTATGCGGTTCTGCCGGGTGAAACCTTAAAAGAGGTAATGGATTCGCTCAGTATGAAGCAGAATGAGCTTGCTTTGCGCACTGGCTTAACGGTTCAGTCTATAAATCGAATTTTAAAAGGGGATCAGCCCATTACATATGAGACTGCCAATAAACTGGAACTTGCAACGGATGTGCCCGCTCATTTTTGGAACAACTTGGAAATTCAATACCGAGAACAGCTTGCGAAAATTCAGGAACAAAAACAGCTTGAAGCTGACATTAACTGGCTTAAAACAATTCCGGTGAAAGAATTGATTGAAAGGGGCGTGATTGAGCCCCAAAAAGACGAGTTGATGCTTTTAAAAGAAGTTCTGAAATTTTATGGAGTAAGTAGTGTTACCGCGTGGAAGGTTATCTGGGAAGCTCCGGCCGTGGCTGCAAGACGGTCCAAGTGTTTTGAAACACGCGTTGAAGCTGCAGCAACCTGGATTCGTTTAGGAGAACTACAGGCGCACGAAATACAATGCCAGCCCTTTAATAAAAGCAAATTCAAAAAAGTCGTGTCGCATATTCGTGGTCTGACTAAGGAAAAACCCGGGCTTTTTACAAGGGAAATGATCGAACGTTGTGCCGAAGCCGGTGTTGCAATAGCCTTCGTGCCGGAGATGAAAAAGGTGCCCTGGCAAGGGGCAACCAAATGGCTGTCCGCCTCAAAAGCCATGATCCTGCTCAATCTTCGATATAAAAGAGAAGATATTTTTTGGTTTTCATTTTTTCATGAAACCGGCCATGTGCTGAATGATGAAAAAAAATACCTTTATATCAACGATGGAACAAATGATGATCCGAAAGAACACCAGGCGAATGAATTTGCAGCGGAAACACTTATTCCGAGAAAATGGGATAAGCAAATTAAACGTATTCGCTCCAAAGCTGAAATCACCCAACTTGCTAAAGACCTTGATCTTCCTCCCGGAATCGTTGCCGGCCGTTTTCAGCACTTGACTGGGAAATGGAATTATTTTAACGGGCTTATCCGAAAATTTAAGTGGTCATAAAAAAGTTCTGTTGTTTAAGATTCACAGTAACTACTGCAACCCAAAAAAATATCCCAGCTAAACATTAAAACGTCCAAATCAGAAACAAAACTTTCCTCTCACGTATCCGTTTCAGCCGGAATTTTTTCTTCTTTCCGGACACGATGGGGATTTTTTCCAAAACGGAAAATATACAGCGGGCAATGAAAACCTGAACAATTCCCTACGAGTTTGTAACTGCCGCCCATACATTCCAGGCAGTGTTTGCGTATTGTCTTAACCGAAGGGCGCCCGCGCCCCATTCGATAGGGATAAAACCAGCATTGGCCGTTGGGATCACCCTGGCCATACATTTTGTCGTCGCCGTACGCTTTGATTTCGCTGGCAGAGCCGACACATTGAACGCAAAATTTTCTGATTGCCTTTAACGGTATCACTTTGAATCCTCCGTCAGTACAAGTTGCATAATGGTTTCAAAACAAAATAATAAAGTCAGATCAGCCGTATCCATGCTCATCTTTCAGTCTAAATTCGAATGCCAAGCTGCGTAGCCATAATATGGTTGATTTTGTTTTCTACCCTCATTGCATCGATTCTAAGGTTGGTATAGGTTCGCTGGTGCATATGTTTCGGTTTCGGCCCAAAAATTGAATCAAATAGGGATTGGCTGGCTCCTAAGCGTCTCCGGATTTTCCAGGCTTTCCGCATGAGACGATCCAGATCACCCTCCTGGGAACTGGCATATGTCAATCCATAGCAATGACGACAGCGAAAATATTTGCCGGCCGCATATATAATCGCCACTCGCTGATTACAGCCCGGGCATCGGAACCAGAGTCGATAGCCGCCGAAATTGCATGGAGTCTTGTCAAATGGGACGATTTGTTGAACCGGAACCCACTCGCGATTGTTTGCCCGGTGCTGATAAGACAGATCTATATTGTTTTCCTGCACCCGGAAACTGATGGAAGCTGTCTGCTTTCCATTTTCAAACCATGCCCACTGAATGATCGAACCTGGCTGAAGACAATTTTTTCTGGCCAATTGGCGCACATCAAGACCATGATGTCTCTCCACAATATCCCGAGTGCCGATTCGGATTCTATTTCCTGATCCCCAGCCTCCCATATTTCATCTCCTGAAATTTTGCCCAAATCAATTGGAAAATTTAACCTTTAAAGCAACTGCCGTCATTTCCCGCAGGAAAATCCATTCATATCAAAACTTATTGTCAGCGCAGGCATTAAAATTCCATACACCTGGAGTTTTAAAAATGTTCCGCCACCGTTTTTACGGCTTGATAAACTTTATACGATACGAAAGATAGTGTCTACACATCCGCCGGGCGTTTACAGGTCCGCACCGTAAATTTCCTGGAAGGACCCGGCTCTTGTAAATGTTAACAAAAGCTAACATTTTTCATGGGTAATGCCGTAGCATGGGAAATGAAAAATCGTTCTGGAAACGGCCTCTATATGAACGATTTCAACCACCAGGACGACTATCAGCCATGAGCTGATAAAGAACAGTAGCACCTGTCTCTTTTGCAGCCCTGTCCCGGAGGACCTTGTCAGATTCACCAGCGAGCCGCCGGACCTTAACACCATTTCCCTGCCACCCGGCAACCTCCACGCCATGATACCCGACAAATATCCTGGGCGGGTTCTCAGTCAGGCCGGATTTACGTTCCAGTTTTTCGATCCGAGTTTTCAGTCTACCCATGTGCTGACCACCATTTCCTGCCATGCTTCCGGTGTCAGGGCTGCCGTTGCTAACAGATACCCGCACCTCGGAGGGGCTTTTGGTAAATCCATGAATCGGTCATATTTCTGGCCACGGTAGATGTATCCGCCGGAGCGCAAAACATGAACCACGCTGCCACCAGAAGAGCCGTTTCGATTCTCCAGACGCTTTATCCGGTCACGTATGCTCAGTTAATTTTCCTTTCCATTTGCGTTTCCAATGCCTCAATGCGTTTTTCAAGATCCGAATCTTTGATAATGCCGGACATGACGCTGGCAATGTAGGTCACGCACCGAGCATGAGCTGCATCAACGTCGCCGGTCTCCAGCCGATTGCCAATGTCAGCCAGCCATCGCCGGAGGTCATCGAGCGATTTCAGTCGCCGCTTCTTCATAGCACCCCCTGGGGTTATCCAGTAAATCTTTGCCAGTTATGGGTTTGCGGTGAATTTTCATTGCAAAAAATATCCTTGTCAGTCCCGGTCTGCGAGCAGACGTCGGAGGGCCAGTATCGACCTGTTTCGGTCCCCATCCCCCTAAAACCCCTAAAACCAAACAATACAAATATGGTAGTATGTATATGTGCGGTAGTGAGGGTAAACCACCCCTGGAGCCGAAAAGCCCATTTCATGAGGAAACCGTATTACTTGTGGGTAAACCACCCTTGTTTTTGGGGATAACTGGTTTACCTGCAGTACCGTGTAGTGGTTTACCTGTAGTACCGCTTATTTTTTTGGGGTTATGTTTTTGCCGACCATACTTTCCATTTATCTGAATCTCTCTGACAACATCTCCAGGAGACCATTTCCGCCAGTCCTCAGTGATACCGTAAACCTGATAGTCGCCTTTGTTGCCGCCCCCTTGCTTTACAACTTTCAGGAAGCCATGGGCCAGAATTTGCTTGAAAGACTCCCATATGGTTTTCTCCGAATATCCCAGACGGTCTTTGATTTCGTTGTAACTTAAAATTATTTCATCACGATTAATCATGACAAAGGTATACTTTTGGCCTTTCTTCTGTGGCTTGCCCTTTGTGGTGGGGAAAATAATTTCATAGTAAGCCAAAATCAGAATATCCTTGGCTGCTGGTCTCAGTTTGCGAAATGCTGAAGACACGTATAGCTGATAGGTCAGATAGGCGGGATATTTTTGGGATTTTTTATCACGCATAAGCGCCCCCCACGCTTACCTCTTCAGAAACTTTTTTTCCCTGGGAAGTTTGCCCTATATGACCTTTTTTTGTATTTGTGAGCCGATATTGAAACAGGGGGCAGTCCACTGAGGGACAAAGTTGCACCTCTTTTCTTTGACCCAACGTACACCAAAGGCAATAAGCGCGGATGGCTTTATCCCGTTTTTTGGGATTTTGTTTGCTTGTGATCAATCTGAACTGATATAATGGACAATCACTGAAAGGGCATTCTCTTACTTCTTTTGCCGAAAATCCGCTGCAATCAAGGCATCGAGCCCGAATAGCTTGCCGCCGATTAAGGTCAACTATTTTTGAGCCATCTTTCCCGAGGATTTTGCTTTTCAAAGAGCTTGTCCTTTCGGCATCTATGCATTCACTGAGAAAGTGTCAAAAATTTCCTCCAAGACATCTTCCCTATAACTGTTGACGACTCCAAATCTTTCATCTGGAACCCTGCAAATATCAACACTCCATTCACTTGAAAGGCGAGTCGCTTTTCTACCTTTCCTGGTAGCTTCCTCAATCCCAATTTTGTAATTATTCAGTTTGCACCAGGCGGTTATCGTCCAGTAACCTGTGTATCCTGAATTTTCATGGGATTTAGCCTCAAGAAGTGATAGCCGCTGATCATGTTCAATTTGTTTTGTTTCTATGTTTTTGAGTGCTTGGGCAGACCGGATGATAAGGTCGATTTCGGAGGATGTATCAATTTCATATTTTCCGGTGCTACGAATGGTGGGTAAAACTTCATGGGTAATCCATCTTTTAAAATTTTTGGCCTCTGGTTTGTTGGATCTCAGTATCAGGGAATAAAGACCAGCTTCGCTAATAGTCCATAATTCACGATTTTGACCTGATACGTGTAAAGTACGTATCAGCTTTTCATCATAATCAAGCCTTGCTACAGCCTGTGGTGTGTCATATATATCCAACACCTCACAAACATCCTTGGCAATCCACCACGGGTCTCCGCCATCATCTTGAACCACTCTGATTTGCTTCGATCTATACTCAAATGGAATTAAGTTCATAAAGCTTTCTCCTTTCTTTTTAATTTCGGCATTGATTCCGATCCGATTTTTAATTCAATAGTTAGAAGCTCTGGATTTAGCAGCGGCCCCGGTTTAACATCCACGCATCCCCCTCATCCGGTATAATTTTAATATATTTTCCTGCCTTAATGTGCGGCAGACGGTCTTTTCCGGTTTTTCGAGTGTAGCGATATCCCCATGAAACTGGCAGCCCCCAACGATCGCAGAACTCTTGCAGGGATTCGGGTTCAAGTTTTCTTTTGAAATTGAAATTTTTCAAACTGTCCATACAAATCTCCCTTGAATCAAATTGTTTGTTGTTATAAAAAATGTTAAAAAAAGAATATCAAAGGGGACGTACAGGCAACAAGCAGAAGAACGATAAGATGGCAAACAACTAACTGAAATAAATGTTGTTTTTTTTATAAAAAAATAGTATTACATGTAATACGGTATAAAACTCTAAAGGGCCTTTATGTATAATGGAAAATAAAATTCCCACCATTACATGGACAGTCCGAAACGTACCGATAGAGTTAAAAAATGAAATAGTGGGTTTGGCAAAGCTTAACGGAATAACAACTGCCGAACTACTGGAATTGATCTTTAACCATTGGAAGGAAACTTATTTGAAATCGCAATAAAGTAAAATCAAAATAGTTTGAACCGCTTCATTCAACTATAGAACAGACCCTTGGTACCATCAATCCAAATCAATCCTATATCCAGAATTGAATAACCGGCTTTATGTATGGCTGATATCAATTTCTGAAAAGCAAAGGCCTGCTGTGACCAAATCGTGACCACAATAAAAAATAACAGGGTTAAAAATGGTCAAAAGACAAAAAATGTAAAATTCAAATTCATTTGTTATTATTGTTTCTTATCACACCTTGGTTGATCTTACCAATAAAATCAGACACCTTCACACGGTAGAAGTCACTGGTTCAAATCCAGTACCGCCCACCACCTATAAAATCAGCGCCTTATGGCGCTTTTTTTGTCCGGGATTTTTGCCGCCCATCTCATCAGATAACCCCCCTGATGCACTGCATGGAAACCAAAGCAGTGCACTTTCTCCTTGGATGCATGGACATTGAATGTGCGGGACACTCACTGATAATTCAATTTTCAGGTCAAAAAGGCGCTCAGGAAATGTCAAGATTTATCAGCGTTATTGTTTTACGCGAATTATTGGCATGCGTTGGCAACATTTTGAAGGGTAGCGTTTGAAGTTATGGTCCAGACATCCTGCGCTCCGTTTATCGTCGCTTGCGCCCGTGCCTGGAAATACCCGGCCGTATTGTCAACAACAGGTACAGTGATATGGTATGCGGTGCCTCCTTTTGTTTTAAATCCTATCATATTGAAATCATTTTCGTCTTTATAGACGGAATGTTCTGAGAAATAACTTTCCTCCGCTGTCCGCAGGGCACCCAGAAGACTTTTCGCCTCTGCCTGTTTCGCCTTGCACTAGTGATTCATAAAATTAGGGATGGCGATTGCCGCCAGAATTCCAATGATTGCCACTACAATCATAAGCTCAATCAACGTAAAACCTTTTTGTATATTGGATTTTTGCATATCGATCTCCCTGATAAAATATTGTTGAGCCTGTTTTTCCTTTTTCCTTGATCGTAGTTCTTTTTTATTTAAGCAATAAATATGCCACTTTTTTTATAACGTTAAACCCTCAACTTTCGGGGATGAAATTTAGCCGATATTAAAATTCAACTTACTGATATTATTATTAGTATTGACGGGCTTCGCTTTTTTTGATACTTTTA